>JAKSCY010000743.1 GCA_022360355.1 Chlorobiales bacterium | reverse complement strand
GATTCTGATAGCTCCGTTAAAAAACAGCAGCGATACCATTGTCCTGCAGAACCTGGTACCTTACGGCCAGATATCGCTCTATCTGCAGGTTATCTTTTTTTCAGGCTTTATCCTCGCCTTTCCCTTTTTTGTTCACCAGATCTGGCAGTTCGTCCTTCCGGGGCTCAAAGAAAAAGAGAAGTCCGCCACCCGGTTCGTCATATCCTTTGTTTCCCTTTCTTTTTTTGCAGGAATCGCATTCGGCTATTTTATCTTTGTGCCGATTTCTCTGAAATTTTTTGCCGGATTCGGGACACCTCTTATCGAAAACAATATCGCAGTCCAGGATTATGTCAGCTTCTTTATCGGCGCCCTTTTGACCGCCGGCCTTGTCTTTGAATTGCCATTCATTTCATATGTGCTGTCCAAAATAGGCCTGCTCACTCCTGCGTTCATGCGCTTCTACCGCAAACATGCCATTATTACCCTGCTAATCGTTGCGGCCATAGTAACACCTTCCACGGACCTGGTCACGCAACTGGTCATTGCCGTGCCGATGATTCTGCTCTATGAACTGAGTATAGGAATCTCAGGGCATGTCAATCGAAAAAACAACACGCTCGCCAGCCCTCCAAAGTAAAGTGGCGGTTTAAAACCCGAGCTGTGACCGATTGCCCGAGTCTCCTAACCCTTAATCAGGCAAAAATCTTTTGATAAAGCGCACGGACGCTGTTTTCAAGTTCCCCGACAGAACCATTGTTTTCTATCACGTAATCGGCTCTTTCCACGAGTTTTTCCTGGGGCCACTGTGCCTCAATACGACGCATGATTTCCTCACGGCTCCCCATGCCTTTCTTCATGGCACGCTCTATCCTTTTTTCAAGGTCGGAAACAACAACCACAACGATATCCAACCCCTTGTCACTTCCCGATTCCAGCAGAATAGCAGCTTCCTTTACAACAACCTTTACCCCGTCTCTTGCAGCATGTTCGACAGCCTCCTGAAAAGCCCTGAAAACTTTCGGATGAATCAGCTCGTTTATCCGGTTGCGCATACAGGAATCCTTAAAAATCTCCCGGGCAATACGATGTCTGTCAAGCGAAAGCTTTCCCGATCGGCTGCTTGAATAAACATCTTCACCGAATATCCGCTTAATACCCTCGATAACCTCAGGATCTTCTACCTGGAGATTCTTGGCGACCCTGTCAGCCTCAAAAACACCACAGCCCATACGTGCCAGCATTCTGCAAACAGTGGTCTTGCCACTACCAAGACCGCCCGTTATACCGACAAGTACCGGGTAGTTTGTTGTGCAAGCCTTTTCACTCATTATTCTGCTGCAGGTTGTTTTTTACCTCGAGCAGCACTGCTCTCCAAAGCTTCGGCTCCTGACGATAGGCATCCGCCCGCTCGTTAAACACCTGTATGGTCAACGCATGAGCGTCGAGCAGCGAATCGATTTCCTGAATACCCGTTAACGCAACACTGTCAGCCTCGCCGACGGCAACCCCGGAAAGCAGCATATAATCCGCGTAAAACGCTGCAAACCGTTTATCGGCTTCATTCAGTGCTGGAGGGTCGCTTTTGGCGCATCCCTGCAAAAAAAACATGGTGATCACCGTCACAGCGCAGGTAACATGCATTCTGATTATTCGTACCATCTACACACCTTTTTATTTTTAGAAATATGCGCAACAAAGCAGTGGCAAGAAATAAATCTCCGTTCAAGAATCACAACCGGGTGCGAAACTATTGTAAAAATTAATCCGCATGAGAAACTAAATCTTTATACCGATAGTTAAAAAACCAAACCCCGTTACTCGGTACACTCTTAATTTAAACACTCCACTCTCATGGCATACTCACAACCAGCACTTCCATATGCGGACAATGCCCTTGCACCTCATATCTCTACAGAGACAATCGGTTTTCACTACGGCAAACATCATGCTACCTACATAAAAAAATACAATGACATGGTAGCCGGTACGCCTCTTGACGATCAAAATATTGAAGATGTTATCGTTGCAACAGCAAACAACCCGGAAAAAGCCGGCTTGTTCAACAATGGCGCACAGGCATGGAACCATTCTTTTTACTGGAACAGCCTTTCTCCAAACGGCGGCGGCAAACCATCGGGAGAGATAGCCGGGAAAATCGATACTGATTTCGGCAACTATGATGCATTCAAGGAAGAACTTGCCAACGCAGCTGCAACACAGTTTGGCAGCGGATGGGCATGGTTAGTGCTTGACAAGGGACAGTTGAAGGTCGTAAAAACAGCCAACGCCCAGACACCTCTGACAAGCGGCATGATTCCGATCCTGACGATTGACGTCTGGGAACATGCGTATTATCTTGACTTTCAAAACCGCAGGCCGGATTACGTGGCTGCAGTCATCGATGACCTTCTGAACTGGGATTTTGCTTCACAGAATTTCCTCAACGCCCAGGTCTGAAGCTGAATCGATTGTAAATTTCAACAACAAAAGCCCCGAAATCCGGGGCTCTTTTATTTTCGAAGCAAAAAACACAAATCAACATTAACAGCGAACAGGGGCCTTGAATAAACGTTGCGGGCATTTATTCAAGGCCCCCCTCTACATCCAGGGAAGGATCCCGACCCTGTCCAGATCTATTACCTTTGCATTCTTTGGAAGACGGTATTGAATCTCGAGTATCTCCGGATTGAGGGTTCGTTCATCGTAAACAATCACCAGCTCATGTCTGCCGCTACCGTCAAGGTGCGGGTTGAACATCAGGACGTCGATTTCCTCCGGCAGCATGATATTTTTCCCTTCGAGGTTGAACGTCGCGAATTTTCTGAAGTGCATCTCCACCTGTTTTCTGCCGAACGAATCGCTTATAAGCACCCCTTCCATATTTCGGGTAAGAGTGTTAACGAGAAACTCCCTCTTCCCTGCCGACGTAACGACACCAAAGCTCACCCTGCTCCCGTCTTTACGCACTGACTTTATTGCATCCAGCGGTTCGTCTATGGGAATCACACCGCCAAGAGCATCCAAAAAAAGCCCGTAACCCGACCTCAGCCCAAGAATTTTCTCAAGGTTATCAGGATGGTTGCCCCCGACAAGCAAACGGTTGTTGAGCATATCGTGGACAAACAGCGAATCAGGGCGAAAAAGCATATCGGCAACAGGCCACCCCATGATACCCGAACTGACGATAATGCGCATATCCTTTTCTTCCGATAGCTGAATATTGCTGTACACGCGCTCCTCTCTCTTCGGGGTCTTTATCCAGATATCCGCGTATCCGTCAAGCGTTTTTACGCTCCTGGATACTTTGGACACATCAAGGTACAGCTCGGCGAGGTCATCACTGAGCTGAACACTTTCCGATGGCCACTCCTCAACGGTAACTGTCCTGAAATCAGCACATCCTGCGAGGAAAACAGTTAAAACCCAGCCCAGAAAAACATTCAGAGATAGTTTCATTGCTCAATCGTTAAAAAATCAAACGTAACATGATCATTTGCAGACCACCATACCCCGTCATACGGCAACTGGAAGTATAGTGAATATCGCTGATATTCTTCTTTATCAAGTTCTTTTTTTATTGTACTTACACGGGTCGCCGGTTCAGATAGCGCCGCTGTACCCGGACAATCGTGAAACAGTTTCAGGCCGGTATAGCAACAACACCACAACCGATTAAATCTATCCGTATCACCATGCATTCCCTGTACCTTAAGCCTAAAGAACATCGCAGACTGTTCAAAGGCCACCTCTGGTCATTCAGCAACGAGTTACAGTCACTCCCAAAAGATATTGCAGCGGGAGAAACAGTTAAACTCTACACTCATGACAACAAGTTTGTCGGCACCGGTTTTTACAATCCGCACTCCCTTATTGCCTTTCGTCTGCTATCGAGAACCGGCGAAGTTCCTGAGAGTGCTTTTTTCAGGGAAAAAATCCTGAAAGCCCTTGATCTGCGTGCAAAAATATACTCCGAAACCGACACCAACGCATTCAGACTTGTGCATGGAGAATCCGATGGGCTTCCCGGCCTTGTTATCGACCGCTTCAATACAGCTTTCTCATTACAGGCATTCTCAGCCGGGATGGATCGCCACCTGCCGCTTGTATGCGATGTTCTTGCCGATCTTTTTCAACCTTCCTCGATTGTTGTACGTAACGAATCGAGTCTTCGGGAACTCGAGGGCCTCCCTCTCTATAAAAAAATCGTACATGGCACCGAGGCAGATGCAGTTCAGATCATCCATGATACCGGTTTGCATTATACCATCAATCTTCTTGAAGGTCATAAAACGGGTTTTTTCCTCGACCAGAGGGATAACCGCCGCATCGTTCGCAAAATGGCAAACAAGGCCGAAACACTTGATGTTTTTACAAGTGACGGTGGATTTGGTCTGAACGCACTTTTCGGTGGAGCCACATCGGCAACCATGGTCGACATATCTCGCAATGCACTGCGGCGCGCAGAAGAAAACGCTGTTCTGAACAAGCTTTCGAACTACTCTCTGATTGAAGGAGATGCTTTCGAGGTCATGAACCGGATGATTGAAGACAAAAAGTCGTACGATCTGGTTATCCTTGATCCGCCAAGCTTTACCAAAAACCGCAAAAACCTGCCATCGGCTTTGCATGCCTATAAAAAGCTTAACAAACTTGGTCTGCAACTCGTAAAAAACGGAGGCTTTCTGGCAACAGCATCCTGCTCCCATCATGTTTCCGAAGGTGACTTCCTGGAGACCATTCGTCAGGCATCGGTTTCACTGAAAAAACAGCTTCGCATTGTCTTCAGGAACTCCCAGGCAGCCGATCACCCGGTACTGCTCTCAATGCCGGAAACACATTACCTGAAGTTTATCTGTTTCTATGTCAGCGAAATGTAAAGGACCGCAAGACAACAGGTTGATCGAAGGGCATCGCAAAACATAACCTTATCATCATTTTTCCGCTTAGCAGATGAGCCTGTTCGCTTTCTCAGGAACATGGCCGGCCTTTTGTTTCGGCGCAGACTCGTTCAGCTCGGCTGTTGCCCGAATAATATCATCCACAAGGTCTTCGGCTACCTCCCGGCTCATCCCTTCCCGGATTACAACCCGGAGACAAGTCACGCTTTCGGCATTTTCAGGCATTGTATAGGCAGGGACTATCCAGCCCTTTTCGCGGAGTTTGTGGGATAAATCAAAAGCAGTATAGGGGTCGTCCTGACGTACTGCCCAGGCAACCAGCGGCAGAGAATGATCGTCACTCAGAATCTCAAACTGACCGGTAGCCATCAACTGTTCGCGTATAAAATCAGAATTATGCTTCAATGCTTTCACCACATTTGTATAACCCTCACGACCAAGGCGCAAAAAGTTATAATACTGACCGAGAACCCCTGATGCGGGCCTGGAAAAGTTCAAATTAAATGTTTCCATATCCCCTCCGAGATAGTTGACATGGAAAACAAGCTCTTCAGGAAGCACGCTCTTCTTTCGCCAGACAACCCAACCAATCCCCGGATAACAAAGGCCGTATTTATGTCCTGAAACATTTACCGACCGGACAAGAGGAACCCGAAAATCCCACTCATTGTCCGGGTAGAGAAACGGTGCCACAAATCCTCCACTTGCCCCATCGACATGAACAGGCACATCCCATCCATTCCGCTCGTTCACCTCCTGGAGAATATCGTTGATTGCTTTTACCGGTTCGAACTCCCCGGTGAAGGTACTGCCAAGAACAGCGCAAACCCCTATGGTATTTTCATCCACGGCGTCAGCCACCTGTTGAGGAGTCACGACATAACGACCCGGCTCCAAAGGGATGTACTTGCCTTCAACATCGAAGTACCGGGCAAACTTCTTCCAGCACACTTGAACGTTTGCCCCCATGACAAGATTCGGTTTGTCTTCCGGCAATCCGCCTGCCCTGCGGCGTTTTCTCCAGTTCCATTTCATTGCCAGACCGGCAAGCATAATAGCCTCGGACGAACCTATCGTGGCAGTCCCAACCGCACCGCCATCAACATCCACGGGTGCATGGAAAAGATTGGCCAGAATATTTACACAGCGCTCCTGGATACGGATCACATGAGGATACTCGTCTTCATCGGCGAGGTTGTAATGCAGGCCCTGCTGGATCAATTGATCAACTTCAGGCTCCATCCATGTTGTACAGAATGTTGCAAGGTTCTGTGAAGGTCTACCGTCCAGCTCAAGTTCGTCATGAATAAGGCGATAGGCCACAGGCCCCGGCACAGACTGTTCAGGCAGCTCGAATTTCGGAATCGGCTCCGTCATGTAACGTCTGGCATAGGTTGGAGAGTGATACTTCACAGACTCATCCATTGATTTCAGATCCTTTTGTTTTTTGACCATTTGTTCAATGTCATTTGTTGATGTCTCAGGCTCTCATAACGTTCAACGATCCGTATCCCGGCTCGGTGGGTCCTGGTAAGTATATCCTCCGCCGAAAGCCGCCGTCATCGATACCAGCTTTTTATACAACTCAGGGCGGCGGTTCTTCAGATAGTCTCCCTCAGGATGTGTAGGAGCGTATTCCTGAGGGATTACGTCGGCTATAAGCAACGTATCCTCGTTTCGGGCAGCCAGAATGACATCACCATGCGGGCCGCAAACAATTGAGTTGCCCCGATATTGCCAACTTCCCGCTCCTACCTTCTCCGTCCCGGACCTGTTACAATAGGCCACAAAACAGTTGTTTTCATAAGCATGCGCAGGAATAAGATTACGGGAAATATCCGGATAAGGAACAGTCGTGCGGGACCCGTCCGCAAGGTTGTAGTAATAGTCCGCTGCCGTAGGGATTACAATCAGTTTTGCCCCTTCAAGAGCCAGTATCCTTGAAAGCTCGAAAAACTCCGCCTCATAACAGTTCAGTATTCCTACAGGAAATCCATTAACCAGACTGACCTTGAACGCGTCACTCTCCCCATCGGTATACCCAAAATGATAGTTAGTGCGCTCGGCCATGCCGAAAAGGTGGGTTTTGCGATAATTATGCAGCAATGAACCATCCGGGCCGACAAACGCTATCGAATCATAAAAAAAAGGTTCGCCACCGGCGCGTTCGTCCCTTTCTGCATACGGGCAAATGATTCCGATACTGTTTTCCTCTGCAATCTCCCGAACGCGGGTGACCGAAGGACCATTTGACGGCTCCGCCAAAACATGCACCACCTCGGGCGTCATCGTGTAACCTTCAACATACAGCTCGGGAAAGCTGATAAGTTGCGCATCGAACCTCTTTGCCTGTTCTACTGCCTTTGCCAGACGTACGATATTATCATGTACAGCCCGCTCGTTGCCAACAGGGCGT
>JAKSCY010000213.1 GCA_022360355.1 Chlorobiales bacterium | reverse complement strand
CCTACGGAAAAAATCGGGAACATGACCCTGTTGCGAAAATAGTCGTAGTAGGAGTTTTTCTTCTGATTATGATAGACGAGACCGGTTTTGACGAAATGCTCAAAAGGGATTGTCGAACTTTTTGCATGCGTCAGGAGATATTCCCACTGGTCGGGAGCGTAACCAAGGCCAAAGGATGTAATGGTTTTCTGTGTGAGTCCTCTTTTCGTCACGAGGTAATCGAGCCCTTTTTGTCCATCCGAAGAATTCAACAGCCGGTTAAAAAGTCTTGCCGCCCATTTAAGGGGTTCATGTTCACTGCGTTCGGCCTTTTCGTGAAGGACCGGACTTTTCAGGTACTTGCTGATATCAACGCCGGAGCGTTTAGCTATCAGTTCTACCGCTTCGGGAAAAGAGAGCTTTTCCATTTCCATGATGAAGGTAAAAACGTTTCCTCCTTTCCCGCTGGAAAAGCATTTGTAGATCTGTTTGTCCGGAGAGACAACAAATGAAGGAGTTTTTTCACTGGTGAACGGTGAAAGTGCCTTGTAGTTTCTGCCGGAAGGCCGAAGTTTTACATAATCCGATATGACGTCGACAATATCACAGCTTTCCCGTATCTCATCTATTTTGTTCTCCGGAATCATTTTTGCTTCTGATGGTTTTGTCCATGCTGCTCATCAGAGCATATGATAGTGTGAAAAACAGCAAATCGCAATCTTTTTGCATGAGCAACTGCCGGCATTTTTCCTGTGAGGGGAAAAGAAAAAAACAAACTGTTGAAAAAAGAGTTTTCCTGAAACCACCGTTTTTTCTAAATTTCCCCGACACTACTTGAAAAATGCTTTCGGATGAACTTGAAAACCGGTTTTAACCGGTTGTTTTTATTGGTAAACTTGGCATATTGAGTAGATAAAAGAATGTTCTGCGGTCGGCAGTATATCCACAATATGGTTTAAACTTTATTCAAGCTATGAAACAGGGATTATTTACAGCGATCCTGATCGTTGTCACGTACGCCGTCTCATTCGGGTTTTATATCTGGATGGGCACAGCCCCCAAAGAGTCAATGTTTCACACGGTCTACGAAGGGGGATATGTCGTGACAGTGCTTGTTGCGCTGATCCTGATGGTTATCGCCTATATTGTCGAGCGTCTTGTTGCCTTGAACAAGGCCTCGG
>JAKSCY010000207.1 GCA_022360355.1 Chlorobiales bacterium | reverse complement strand
TATATCCCGGAACAAACGGTGAACTTTTCCGGTTATAAAATAACGCCCTTGTATGTAGTACATCTTCCGAGAAGCCATTCAAAGGAGGTTGCATGAACGCCCGTGTTTCCGATTATCCCGCTGTTGTGTTTGCTTCACAGGAACCGCCATGCCTCTCATTGTACCAGAAAACACATCGTCGCCATCCTGAAAACCAGCAGGACCCCATACGGTTTCGAAATCTTGTCAAGAAACTGGAGGAGTCACTTGCAAAGAAGTACCCGAAACGCGAAGTTGGTCCTCTCGTGAAGCCTTTTTATGAGCTTGCCGATGATCACCGTTTCTGGAATCATACACTTGACGGGCTGGCTGTGCTTGGTGCGCCCGGGATGTTCAAAACCTACAGGCTGCAGGAAAATGTAAGAGATTTCGCTGTTGTCTCCGAAAGTTTCTATACCAAGCCTCTGGTGCGCGTTTTTCAGACATATGAGCGTTATCAGGTCCTCAGTCTTACACGGGGCAGGATCAAGCTCTATGAAGGTACAAAAGATTCACTTGACGAGGTTGCTCTTGCCGATGGGATTCCCCGCACAATGACCGAAGCCCTGGGTGAACAGATTACAGCACCGCACCAGACGGTTGCGTCTTATGGTAAAGGAGCTAAAGGTCCGGCCATGCATCATGGGCACGGCGCAAGGAAAGACGAGGCCGAGGTCGATGCTGAACGTTTTTTTCGTATGGTCGATAAAGGAGTTCTCGAACATCACTCGCAAGCTTCAGGTCTTCCGCTGCTTCTTGTTGCTTTGCCGGAAAACCAGGGCCTGTTCAGGCAAGTCAGTCAGAACCCATATCTGATGAAGCCGGGAATCGATATGAATCCTGATGCTCTCGAAAACGGCAGGGTGCACGAAAAGGCCTGGGAAGTGTTTGAGCCGCAAAGTCGTGAGCGGTTAAATGCCTTGATTGACGAGTACGGTGACGCTTTCGCTAAAGGTCTTGGTTCAGGCGATCTTGACGAGGTTGCCAGGGCAGCCGTATCCGGCAAGGTTGCAACGTTGTTTATCGACAACGATTTTCAGGTTCCCGGCCGTTTGGACAGGGCAACCGGTGAAGCCACTCCGGATGATATCGAGAACCCGGAAATCGGTGACCTGCTGGATGACATCGGAGAAGTCGTGCTACAAAAAGGCGGGAGTGTTCATGTTGTTCATGCCGACAGGATGCCTTCCAAGACCGGTGTTGCTGCAGTTTTCCGGTTTTAAGTCCCAAAAGCTGTTGTAGGCTGGTTGTGTAGCAGTTTTGTGATCCGGTTGATTGTGTTAACTTGCATCGGATTGTGAACTTGTCCAATATCATCTTGCGCTCACCTCATGCATGAACTTCTAAGCCACACATTGGTGATGATCGGTGGCTATTTTGCCATCATGAATCCGTTTGCCAATACGGCTATTTTTACGGCGATTAC
>JAKSCY010000410.1 GCA_022360355.1 Chlorobiales bacterium | reverse complement strand
GCTGATTCGTTTAGATGAGGAAGGGCGGTGTTATGAATTCAAGGAATGGTGGGTGAAGGAGGGGAATTGAATTAGGAACGAATCACGAAATTTGTATTCAGTTCCAACCTCTTCTTATTTGGAAAGCGTTGCTGGGTCTCAGAAGCTCAATATTGTAAGAAGAACCACTCAAGAAGGATTTGCCCCGGATTGTCAGAGTACGCTTCACGATCATCTACGGCAATAAGCGTAATAACATCACCTTCCTCAAGCCAAACCTGACCGTTTTGTCCTTGAGCAAGTAGTTCTGCTTCCTCTGCAGAGGATTGATATCCCATGTCGGCAATTCTCAAGATTAGCCCGTCGAAAGTTAGGACTTTCCCATCCCAGGTGGGCTGATCACCCGAATAGACGCGAACCGCCGTCAGCCAAGTGTCCCTTCCCTCAGGCTCTGCATTTATTGGCCAACCAGAGTAAGCTCCACCTCTATATTCAAATAGGTGGTAGCCAGTACTTTCTGTTACTAGTTGTATTCCTTGGTTTGAATTTCCGAGGACTCGGAGGACTCCGAGAGATTCTTTTGAAGCTACGCCAATGGTGCTTGTGATGACCGTCGGGGAAGAGGGATCAGTGGGTTCTGGAGTTACTGGCCTGCTTGTTGGAGGGAGGTCCCAGCCGAACGGAGGAATGTTAATACTGTTCGGTATTCCCAGAACAAGGAACAACATCAGAATTAGCAGAAGGCTAATTAGGATTGCGACACTTCTTGCTCTTAGAAATTTCCACATTTCAAGTTCCTCCCCAGTGTCCGACTTTGATTCAGTTTACAGAATTCGATATCCGTCGTCAAATCATCTTAATCGCTACTATCACCTCTAGGGCAATAACAGTCGTGCTTGGTGCTTAGACTCAACTTCTGCCACTCTTAAATCCATGTCGCCGGCTGCGCGCTCCATAAGCGCGCGGTGCAGTTCAACGAGCTGGCGCAGGTGCAGCCCATCGTGGGCGACCCAGACTGGCGTTATGATTGACTTGCCCATCATAAACCGAGCCAATGACATCCCTGCAATCCCTTTCCCCCCTCTTGATCGCCAACCGCGGCGAGATCGCCGTGCGGGTTATGCGAGCGGCGCGTGAACTGGGGCTGCGCTCGGTGGCGATGTATTCAGAGACGGATGCGGAGGCGCTGCATGCACAGGTGGCAGATGAAGCCATCGCCATCGGGCCCGCCGAAGCCAGCCAGTCCTATCTCAATATCGAACGCATCCTGGAGGCCGCCGAGCAGAGCGGGGCCAAGGCGGTGCACCCGGGCTATGGCTTCCTGGCCG
>JAKSCY010000570.1 GCA_022360355.1 Chlorobiales bacterium | reverse complement strand
TTCAGCGAGGGATTGATCGGCCTATCGGCCTGTATCAAGGGTCAGGTGCCCAATGCCCTGCGTCACGGTGAGGATAAGCAGGCCTTGGAGCTAGCCGAACGTTACGCCAAGGTCTTTGGCCCGGATCGTTTTTATATTGAGCTGCAACGGCATGTCGGGGATGTCCCGGATGTGAACGAGGGCTTGGTGGATGTGGCCAAGAAGGTGGGGCTCGGATTGGTGGCGACCAATGATGTCCACTTCCTGGATGCCGATGACCATGAGGCCCATGGGGTGCTGACCTGTATCAGCACGGGCAAGCAGTTCGACGATCCCAACCGCATGAGCTATCCCAACAATGTTTTTCTCAAGAGTCCGGAGCAAATGCGGGAGCTGTTCCACGATTTTCCGGAAGCTTGTGACAATACGGTCGATATTGCCAATCGCTGCAATGTGGATATCGATCTAAAGTCCCAGCACGCACCACGTTATGCCCCCCCCACGGATGAGACGCCGGAAGCGTACCTGCGCCGTTTGGTGTATGAGGGCTGCGAGCGACTCTATGGTGAGATTACCGAGGAGGTGGACCAGCGTATCAAACGGGAGATGGATGTGATTGCCGGCAAGGGCTTTTGCAGTTACTTCCTGATCGTGTGGGATTTCTGTAACTATGCGCGCGAGCGGAATATTCCGGTGGGTGCGAGAGGGTCCGGTGTCGGTACGATTGTGGGCTATGCCCTGGGCATGTGCGACGTCGATCCCATTAAGTACGACTTGCTCTTCGAGCGTTTTATGGACCCCGAACGTAACGAGATGCCTGATATCGATATCGATATCTGTCAGGCGCATCGGCCGGAGGTCATTGAATACGTGCGTCAGAAGTACGGTCAAGTGGCGCAGATCATTACCTTTGGAACCATGAAGGCCCGCGCCGTGATTCGCGATGTGTGCCGCGTGCTGGGGGTCCCCCTGGATCAGGCGGATAAGTTGGCGAAGATGGTCCCGGAAGATTTGGGTATGACGCTTGAGAAAGCGTTGGAGATCGAGCCCGAGCTCAAGCAACTCTATGAAGAAGATCCCCAGATTCATCGTGTGATCGATATCGGGGAACGCCTCGAAGGCTTGACGCGTCACAATTCCGTACATGCCTGTGGTGTGGTAGTGGCGGATTG
>JAKSCY010000222.1 GCA_022360355.1 Chlorobiales bacterium | reverse complement strand
TCACGGACTCGACTCATTGAGAAACAGCAAGGCTTTTGCAAGGGATATCGTCCTGCACTCTGCCGATTATGTCACGATTCCGATCATCATCGAGAACATCCTGACGCTCAACGGCCCCAGAATCGGCAGAAGCAACGGCTGCTTCGTCGTCACGCCCTCAAAAATTGAAGAAGTAGTCGACAAACTCAGCCGGGAAGGATTCATTTACGCGTATGGAGAAGCAGAAACAAGTGACGAGTGACGAGTGACGAGTGACGAGTGACGAGTGATAAGATGATAGCTTGTTGTATAAGATAAGCAAGGATGCCTCAAGAATGAGGGTTTTTGGTCAAGATCAAGGGGTGTTCAGGAGCCGAAGCGGAGCATAATCAAGATTCGAGTAACAAATAAGCGATCACCTTGAATAACAATAGCGAAGGGTTCAAGGGCGAGGCGAACGGAGCGCAGGAACCGGAGTGTACACAAAGTACATGAGGGTTCCGAGCACCGCTCAACGAAGCCATTGAATCCTGTAGCATGTTATTCAAGGCGATCACGACATTTCGAGCATGCGAAGGATAGGCTTCAACGCCGCCCGGCGAAGAGACTCCTCCACGACAATCCGGGGTGCACGTTTCACCATGCATTCATGAAGCTTCTCAAGAGTGTTCTGCTTCATCTGGGTACAGGTGCTCCAAGGTTGAGAGGCATTTTTTGGCGCGGGAATAAAGGTTTTCCCGGGTGAACGCTTTTGCATTTCGTACAGAATGCCCGGTTCTGTCGCCACAATGAAGGTATTGCCCGAACTCTTTTCAGCATAATTGAGCAGGCCGCTGGTGGATCCCACAAAATCGGCATGCCGGAGCAAATCCTCACGGCATTCCGGATGAGCGATCAGTTCTGCTCCCGGATGCGCATCGACCGTCTCTTTTATGACATCCCAGCTGAAAGCGTCATGGACATAGCAGTACCCCTGCCAGAGAATCATCTCTCTCGAAAGCTTTCTCATGACATACCCGCCGAGGTTTCTGTCCGGCCCGAAAATAATCTCTTTGTCTTCGGGAATCTGACGCACGATACGCTCCGCATTGGAAGAAGTGCAGATAATATCCGACTCGGCCTTGATTTCCGCCGTGGAGTTTATATAGCTTATAACCTCAGCACCGGGATGCCTTGCCTTGAACTTCCTGAACTCCTCCACCGGACAACTGTCGGCAAGCGGACATCCGGCATGGTCGTCCGGCATGAGAACAAGCTTGTCCGGGTTGAGAATGCTTGCTGTCTCCCCCATAAAATATACGCCAGCGAAGACAATGACATCCGCATCGGTACTCTCCGCTGCACGGGCAAGGGCAAGACTGTCCCCGACGATATCCGCTACATCCTGGACCTCGGGAACGGTGTAGTAGTGGGCAAGAATAATTGCCCGCATTTCTTTCTTCAGCTCTTCAATGCTTTCGACAAGCTCTTTTACCCGCACATTGGAAGATATATCGTCTTGTGTACCAACTGCTGTCATGATAAACCGGGAAATTGTTGAATCCGAAAATCTGCCCCTGCCGGAACGACAGATTATTTGAGGTAGTATTCAAGATCATCGTCCTCCCTGATAAACAGCAATATCGCCGCATGAGGAACAATGAGATATTTTTCCCCTTCATACTCTATCTCGTGAGCACTGCTCTGAATAAAAATAGCCAGATCACCGACTTTTGCCTGGAGGGGAATGTACTGGGGCGTGGAAATCTCCTCCATCCATGGCTCGTCACTTTCCGGAGGAGGTCCGATGGGATACCCTGGTCCGATTTTCAGCACGTAACCGCTCTGTATTTTCTCTTTCTCCTGAACGCCGGGAGGCAGATAGATGCCGGATTTCGTTCGATCGTCACCCGATCTCGGTTTAATCAGCACCCTGTCTCCGACAACGACAAATTTGTCAGTTACGTTTAAACTCATAATTTTAACTCATCCCTGTATACTGCTATAAACCGGTAAATTTAATAAAATCAAGGTGCCTGCCAAATCAGCCTGATCCGCATGGCCCAAACATGTAGATTCAGGCGAAAATATTGCTGCAACCACCCACTAACGCGGAATGGAACATAACGAGAGGGTCCTTTCAGAACAAAACTTCAGAGGAGGAAGAGCCAGGAAAAGGCTGAAATTCGCAGTTGCCATCACAGGGGTCATCTTTCTTGTCGAACTTGCCGGAGGATGGCTTTCCGGAAGTTTGGCACTCATAGCCGATGCAGGACATATGGCGACCGATCTCTTTGCCCTGCTGATCAGTTATCTTGCCATAAAGTTCAGCGCAAAACCATCAACAAGACAACGTTCATATGGTTATTTCCGGCTTGAAATCATAGCAGCCCTGATCAACGGGGTCATTCTCTGTATCATGGCTCTTTTTATAACTGTCGAAGCCTGGAAACGTATCTCTCTGCCGAAGGAAATCGAAACCATAGAGATGCTTTCCTTCGGCATGATAGGGCTTGCGGCAAATGTCATCAACGCGCTCTTTCTCAGAAAGGAAAAGGACAACAATGTCAATGTCAAAGCCGCATATATCCATATATTGAGTGACCTTGCAGGATCTGTCGGTGTTGTCGGCGGCGCCATTCTGATACAGTTGACCGGATGGATGATTCTGGACAGTGTCATCAGCTTCTTTATCGCTCTACTCATCGTGCGGAGCGCTCTGAACATCATTAAAGAAGCTGTAAACGTGCTCATGGAATCAGTACCGAAAGAACTGGATATCGGAGATATCGAGCAGACGCTGCTCCGTTTCGACCATGTTCAAAATCTGCATGATCTGCACGTCTGGGCGCTCACAAGCGGCGTCAATGCGTTGAGCTGTCACCTGCTCGTGGATGATCTTGACAAGGGGCAGCAGCTTCTTACTCCTATCCATAGAGAGTTGAAGGAAAAATATAATATTGATCATGTGACGATCCAGCTCGAGGACGAAAGATTCCTGAAAAGCAAAACAACAAGAGCCATACCCTGATAAACAACGTGACGAAGCTTATAAAATTTTTCAGCAGCAACAATGCCTATCTGCTTCTGCTCTTTTACTGTGGTGTAGCGGGAATACTTATAAAGTACCAGGATGTTTACTCTCTACAAAACCTCCTGTCCAGAGGCACTGAACTGAGAGCGGTACTATCGCAGCAGATCAGCAATATAAGCCTGTATCTGAGCCTGCAAAAAGAAAATGAAAAACTCACCCTGCAGAACTCGGCGCTTCTTGCGAAGGTAATTCAACAGGGCAACACTTTAAGAGAGTCTGTCAGTACCTACCACACGGCATCCTTTATTACCGACAACCCTGGAAGCATTATTCCTGCAAGGGTCGTTGAAAGAAGGTTTAACACCAGGGAAAACCTGTTGATCATCAATGCCGGGTCGAAACAGGGAATAGAAAAGGATATGGCGGTTCTCACTCCCGACGGCCTTGTGGGCAGGGTTATTCAGGTTTCGAATAATTACGCGAAGGTTATGCCGGTGATACACTCGGAATTTAATGTAAGCGTTGTATCCGACAGCAACAATACACATGGAATTCTGAGATGGGGCGGTAACCAGGAACAGATTGCACAGATGCATTACGTTCCTTTAAGCAGTTCGGTACTCGTGGAGGAAAAACTGTACACGGCTGATTTCAGCACTTTTGCCCTGAGGGGCATCCCGGTTGGAAAAATCGTGAAAGTGGTACCGGAAAAACGGTTTTACAGAATCCATGTTCAGCTAAGCGTTGACTTCTCGGCTTTGACCCACGTGCTGGTTGCAAAAAAAATTGCAGATCCGGAAAAAGTCGAGCTGATGAGGGGTGCTGCAGATAACAGTGAAAGCAGCTTACAGGAAAGCACACCCCTGAATTGAACGTTTGGCCTTGTCATGAAAAACAGTTACAAGAGATGAAAGGAAAGTCAAAACTGTAAAAAAACGTGTTTAGAAATACTGTAACACACATTGTTCTGCTCATCGCCCTCTGCTTCGTGCAACAATATGTTGTGTCACGTCTGGCCATATTCGGTGCATTTCCCGACATTGTCACCATATACATCGTTTTCGCCGCCGTAAGGCATGGACAGAAGCAGGGAACGACCTATGGGTTCATAGCGGGCCTTGCAACCGGAACTCTGGGTGGTAATCTGGGTATCGAAACCCTTTCAAAAACAATAGAAGGTTTCGTCGCGGGTTATTTCGATATCCCTGAAGACAGTCACGCTTCTGCGCTTCAGAAAAAAAGGCGGTATTACAAAGCTGCTTTTTTAGCCAGCATTACCGGAAGAACTGTTTATGCTCTCATGGTCAACGTGCTTTCCCTGCCGATACCATGGCACATTATTTACTCTGTCGGACTTGCAACCCTTTTTACCTTTATTGCCGCCGTGCTTGCATATCAACTGTTTTTCAAAAAAATTCTTGTGAACAATTAGTTCATATCTAAGAAATAAGTAACAAGCAACCAGTGACAAGGGAAAGTCAAAAAAAATCAAAAGTAAAAGGTCAAAAGTGAGAGCAGCCTGAAGGCCGGCTGGCAAGATAGCTTGCCAGGCAGGCAGCTTGATGGCTGGACAGTTCGAAAAAAAGAATAGCTTATGGATAAAATCCAGCAAAGAACAGTAAACGTCTCCCTTGTTGTCATAGCGGTCTTTGCTGTCCTTTTTTTACGCCTGATTTACCTGCAGGTTTTCGAATACAAGGAACTGGGATCGATCTCTGAT
>JAKSCY010000315.1 GCA_022360355.1 Chlorobiales bacterium | reverse complement strand
TGGTTCTTGTATACGATCATCACAAGTCCGACCTTCAAAACAGGCTGACCACTATACAGCATGATTTTCATCATCTCGTACTCTGCAGCCAGCATGTTCATCTCGATCATAGTAATTGTATCGAAACCATAACACTCAGGGGACAAGCAGCAAAGTTGCAGGAACTTGCGGACAGGCTGATTGCAGTCAAGGGCATTATCCACGGCGAACTCGTCATGAGCGTGATCAAGTAAGAAATTCAAAAACAAAACTCGACAAACAGTTAATAAACATGAGATTACGACCTTCCGGTATCGCGGTATTTCTCTTCGCCCTATTCATCATTCCGATAAATGCTTACGCGCATTTCGGCATGCTTGTTCCGTCGAATAGCATTGTGGAAAAACAGCAGGATACCTTGCTTTCGGTGAACATCATGTTCGCTCACCCCTTCGAGGGACAATCAATGAACATGGAAAAACCGGAAGTAGTTGGTGTTTTCAGCAATGGCAAAAAAAACATTCTCACTCCCTCGCTCAGGGCATTGAAGCTCAGGATGTATGCTGATACAATGCCCACAAGGGCATGGCGAGCTTATTATACGATAAAAAGACCGGGCGACCACACCTTCTTTATGCAACCAAAACCATACTGGGAACCGGCGGAGGACAGCTATATTGTCCATTACACAAAAGTGATTGTAAACGCTTTCGGCAAGGAAGACGGCTGGGATACGGAAATAGGCCTGAAAACGGAAATAATCCCGCTCACTAGACCTTATGGACTCTATACAGGCAATGTCTTTCAGGGTATCGTCAAGGTCAACGGTGAATCCAGGCCGTTTACCGAGGTCGAAGTTGAATACTTCAACCGGGATGGCAAAAGCTCCGCCTCCAAAGCACCATTTGTCACACAGGTCGTCAAAGCCGATAAAAACGGCGTCTTTACCTATGCAATACCGAAAGCCGGGTGGTGGGGCTTTGCCGCCCTGTCTACGGACAGCAGAACCATCCTGCATGACGGCGAACAAAAATCTGTTGAAATAGGCGCCGTATTGTGGATTAAAGCCGAAGATTTTAAATAAATTTTTGGCCAACCCACCATCGGGCTTTCAAGCCTCCAAGCAAAAACAGCATGCACATTTCCGAAGGAATTCTTCCCCTGACGACACTTGCAGGCGGCTATGCAGCAAGCGCATTTGGAGTTGCGATGGGCCTGAGAACAATAGAGGACAGACAGATGGTCAGAACAGCCATGCTTTCTTCCGCCTTTTTCGTCACCTCATTCATTCACATTCCTCTCGGGCCCACAAACATCCATCTTGTCCTGAACGGGTTGGTGGGGCTTCTTGCAGGATGGGCCTGTTTTATCGCCATAGGCATAGCGCTGCTCCTCCAGGCGCTGCTCTTCCAGTTCGGAGGCATCACAACTCTCGGCGTCAATACGCTCAATATGGCGCTTCCCGCCCTTGCCTGTTACCTGATTTTCTCTCCGTTTCTCTCCATCAAAAAAATCCCGGTCTTTCTGACCGGCTTTCTCTGCGGGTCTGTCTCGGTTTTCCTCAGCGCCCTTTTTCTGAGCCTTTCGCTTGTAACTGCCGGAGAATCTTTTATTCCGGCTGCAAAGCTTGTATTTGCAACCAATATCCCGCTTATGTTCGTTGACGGCCTGATTACCGCTCTGGCACTTCAGTTCATTGAGAAGGTTAAACCTGAAATGCTGACCTCATGAAAAGCCCTGCAAAACACAAACCTCAACCCTTTTCACGGGTCTTGTCAGAGGTATTTGTATTTTTTTTCACCCTGAGCTGTTTCCTGCTTCTGTCTCCCGATGCCTATGCACACAAGATCCATCTTTTCTGCCGGTTCGAAGGAACAACACTTCACGGAGAAGGATTTTTCTCAGGGGGAAATCCGGTAAAAAACAGTCCTATAAACATTTTTAACCTTGAAAACGGCAACCTGCTTGCCTCAACGATGACATCCGACGAAGGAACGTTTGCTGTCTCTCTTGAAGAGAAGCCATCGATACAGGTTGTGCTTGATGCCGGACAGGGACACCGGGCAACATGGACATGGGACAAAACATCTGAAAAGGCCGAGATATCCCAAAACAACTTTGCTGATGCCCAAAACCCTGTTCCAGCCATTACTGCAGGACTGATAGCCATAGCAGTTTTTTTCGGAATCCTGTATCTCTGGAAACAACGCCATGCAACTTGAAGTATTTTCGAATGGTACGAGTCTGCTGCACAGCCTCGACCCGAGGGCTAAACTTCTGGCGTATCTGCCCCTGATTATGCTGACGGCGTTGAGCAGCAACATACATCAGGTCTCGGCCTCCCTTGCCGTTGGAATTATCCTGACAGGTATTGCGAGGCTCTACAGCCGTCTTCTGGTTCAGAGAATTGCTGTCGTGAACGCTTTCATGATTTTTCTCTGGATCACCCTGCCTTTTTCCATTTCCGGCGATCCTCTCTGGCATGTCGGCCCTCTGACGGCATCGAGACAGGGCACAATGCTGCCGTTTCTGATAACACTCAAAGCAAACGCCATTGCGCTCTACACCATTTCACTGCCGGGCACCAGCACCATCATGTCACTTTCGCATGCGATGCTTCATCTGCGGATTCCAGGTAAACTCGTCACGGTATTCTACTTTTTCTACCGCTACATCGGCGTTATTGCAAACGAGTATTCCAAAATGCTTCGAATGCTGCATGCAAGAGGCTTCCGATCAAAAACAAGCCTCCACACCATAAGGGTATATGCATTCTTTACCGGCATGCTCTTCATCAAAAGCCACGAACGCTCGGAAAAGGCTTATAATGCTCTCCTGATGAAAGGCTTCAGCGGAAAATTCCCCCTTCTTGCTCACTTCAACTTTCGCCGACAAGATCTGATTTTTGCCTGTCTCACAGGCTGCCTGTTCCTGATAATCATCCTGCTATGAACTGCATAACGGTCAACAATCTGAATTTTTCCTATCCGGGCGATGTCAAGGTGTTCCATAACCTGAACCTGTCAATCGGTAACGGAGACAGGGCCGGCATAACCGGTGCGAACGGGACCGGAAAAAGCTCGCTGTTTCTGCTGTTGATGGGTCTGCTCAAGCTGGCGTCCGGGAGCATTTCGCTCTGGGGAAAACCCGTCAAAACAGTGGAAGATTTCAGAAAAGCCCGAATAAAAACCGGGTTTCTTTTCCAGGACCCGGATGACCAGCTTTTCCTCCCTACCGTCGAGGAAGACATAGCGTTTGCACTTCTGAACCGGGGAGCATCGAGAGAGGAGGCCGGCATAAAAGTTGACAGGCTTTGTGAAACCTTTCATATAGAACACCTGAAAAAAAGAGTACCCTTTCACCTTTCCTGGGGACAGAAACGGCTGGTTTCACTTGCCGGTGTACTCGTAACTGAACCTGAGTTGCTGCTGCTTGATGAGCCCACCGCAGGGGTAGACGATGAGGTGATCGATACAATTATCAACTATCTCGAGGGCTTCACCGGCACCATGCTCGTCTCTTCCCACGACAAGGCATTTCTTGATCACATATGCACCAGCCGCTACCACCTGACAAACAACAGTCTTGAGAAATATTGACAGAAAATACAGATGCCGCATCAAGCGCAACATAACTTTCAAAAGATGTCACAAATGAGCGCGGCACTCTTTTGACTTTTCACTTTCGACCTTTGACTTGTCTTCAGATTTCCTTTTCGTATATAACATACTCCTTGTAGGGAATTCCTCCGATCACTTTCGCAAGCTTGCTCATCGCTTCGTTGGACTTCAGCACCCAGCTCATTTCACTTGAATAAAGACC
>JAKSCY010000674.1 GCA_022360355.1 Chlorobiales bacterium | reverse complement strand
TGCCGGTTATAAAGGTGAGGGGGCAATGTATGGTTGCAAGCGTATCGACCGAGTCGGGTCTTGATGCTATCGCTTGCATGGCTGCGGCAATAACTTTACCGGACTGTTTGCTGACGATTTGTTTGAAAGTTTCTACAACCTCGGTTCTGGAGGTGTACGTTTCAGATGCAAACACATTAGGCAGCATCCTTTCGACGGCTTCTTCCGGTCCCTCGGCCGTTACTGCAGTAATGAAATCCCTGCGACTGGCCAGAGCATTCTCGTTATCCTGTTCCGCTTTGGTGTCACAGAGCACAAGAGATGCGACTTTTTCCGGAAACATCCGCCAAAGTTCAAATGCCTGGTACCCCCCCATGGAGAGGCCGACTACGGTTGCCGTTCCGATATCCAGAGATGAAAGCAGCATGCCGAGCTCTTCAATATAATCACGAAAAGTCCAGGCGTTTCTTTCCGGAGATCCTTCCACGCCGAACACATCAGGCGCAAGTGCGGGTACTCCCTGCTTTTCAAGCATTGAAAGCTGGGGAGCCCACATGCCGGATGACAGGGGAAAAGCGTGCAGCAGAAGCACGGCATGGCCGGACGGGGAAACGGAGGCAAGATTGGCGCTCCTGTAGCTCAGCATGGCTCTTCTTCGCTTGATTGTTATTTTTCTTACATGGTTCCCTCAGTTTTCATGAGGGTCATGAGGTTTCGGCTGTCCCTTTGCCTGGTTCTTTATTTCCTTGAGGATGGTGTTCGCATCATTAAGGATCTTGCGTGCCTCATCTCTGGCATTTTCAATGATCTCTTTCGACCGCTGACCGGCTTCGTTGTCATAGATTTCGCCATGCTCGTCACCATCGTAAAATTCTGCAGCCTTGTCGGTTGCAAGATCGAGGGCATGGCGCAGCTTGCCTGTAATGATACGTTGGGTTTCCTGACCTTTGTCCGGAGCGAACAGCAATCCCATAACCGTGCCGATGGCGGCACCGAGAGCAGCGCCGTAGAAAAGTCCTTTATAGTAGTTGTCCTGATTGTCCATGGTTTCTCTCTTTTGTTTACGCTGATTATTACTACAAAATAATAAAAAAGCTTCAAGGAAAGGTGGCGAATGAGCGTTATTCCTTCAATGCCTCGATGATTTCATCCTGATGCATCAATATTGCATTGCAAAGATCATCACGGCAGACGATCCTGAACTTTTTTGTATAACGTTCGAATAAGAGAATAAAATCCGACAGAAAAACCGATTCACCGAAATCATCAAAACGAATATAGCGTTCAGGAGCTGATCGTGGATCATTCAGGTGTTCCCGGCGTGTAGGATATATGCGCAATTCCCTGAGGTCGGCATAGTCGAAAACATCTTTCAGTGAAGGCGGATCGATGAGCACTTCATGACCCTGCAGGTCGAGGCCGCCATGTCTGTTGAGTATTTCGCAGATGCTGCTTTCTTTTTTCGTGCGGTGAACATGGTCTGTTGCGTAAGCAAACATCCATGATACCTGTTCGTTTGCTCCGTTCCGGTAAGGGGATAGGGTAAGGGCGCGTTTATAGATTTTTCTCTGCATGATGTTGTGTAAAAGCTCTCCTGATGGCGGCCATGCAGCATTCAGGCGCTGTGTCAGTTCGTGGAGTACCCTGTCGTCGGAATTGTCGTAAAACAGTGCCCTCAGTTCGTTCGGTGAGACAACCGCGGCGTCAACCGCATCCTGCAGCATCCTGCGCAGCATAACCGAGAACGTGCGGCTGGTATGGTGCCAGTAAACATTGCGCATCATCATGTATTTCGTGAAGAGCAGGCTTTCGAGCGGCGCGATCCCTTTTTCAGTGATAGCGAAGCGTTGCAGCCTGGGGTCGGGAACAAATGACTCGATAAGCCGTTCAATGTCTATGCTGCCATAGGGTATGTTACAGTGGTGTGCGTCGCGCATGAGGTAATCCATTTTGTCAGGATCGAGCGTGCCACTGATCAGCTTTTTGAATCTTTCGGTTTTTCCGGTAATGATGCCCGTTACCTCGACGGGATCTACCTGCCACTCGTTCTCCAGGATCACCGAAACCGGTTCAAACCCTTCGTATGACTCGAAGAGAAACCTGTTTATCAGTGACTCGTGAGCGGCGAAAACAGGCTTGTTCTGGTAGACAGGTGCCTGTCCTTCAAGAACATGGGCGTGCGGATAGTGTCCGATGTCATGGAGCAAGGTGGAAGCAAGCAGCAGTTTGCAGGTATGGTTATCGAAATGGAGGTTATCGTCCTGCAGACTTTCTGCAAGAGGGTTTGTCAGTATCCTCTGCAAAATGAGCTTCATGAGGTGATAGACGCCGATCGAGTGTTCAAAGCGGGTATGATTTGCTCCCGGATAGACCTGTTGGGAGAAGGAGAGCTGCCGGATGCTTTTCAGTCGCAGGAATGCAGGGTGCGTCAGGATTTTTTTTAATGGTGCACTGAGTGGAATATGGCCCCAGACAGGAATCCTGATAAAACCGCCTTCAGAACGGAAGAGAACGTTATCGGAAATCATGAACGAATGTCAGCAATAAGTTTATACCGGGGATGTTGCGTGATGTTCTTCTGTTTTCAGGTGCAGGTTACAAACTTTCCGGAAATGGTGGCCGTAGATGGAAAGGGTTATTGCGAGAGAAAACGACTGGTGTTGCCTGAAAAGTGTCCAGATGAGCATTTTCCAGTAGTGCAGCCGTTCCTTTCCGACGACGCCAAGGACTATCATGGATCGGAAAAGGGCTATCAGTTGTCCTGGCCGGAAACGGGACTTGAACTTTGGAGGCCTGTATTCGAGCAGCAGCGTTTTGATGCGCCGGTAATAGTTTTTCGGTGAATACAGATAGTCCATCATATCCCGGTATCCCTTGCGAAGCATCGCAATATCCATTTTGGGCACAATGTTCGTTGTATTGTCGACATTGTCTCCGGTTGAGCTGCTCAGCAGCCTGCCCTCCTTCTCCATGCGTTCATAGAGTCTCGTGCCGGGCAGTGCCTGAAGCAGTCCGACCATGGCGGTAACGATCCCGCTGTTCTGGATAAACTCTATCTGCTGCTGGAAAATAGAGGGAGTATCGGTGTCGAACCCAACGATGAATCCTCCCTGCACCTCCAGTCCCGCCCGCTGAATCCTTTTGATGTTTTCGAGCATGTTCCGTGAGGTGTTATGCTGTTTGCCGCAAGCTTCAAGAGCAGAGCTGTCAGGAGTTTCGATGCCGATAAAGACCTGGTTGAAACCGGCCTTGACCATAAGTTTCATGAGGTCAGGGTCATCGGCTATGTTGATGGAGCACTCTGTGTAGAACTTCGTTGTTGTTTTTTTTGAGTTCTGCCACTCGATGAGTTTCGGCAGCAGATCCTTTTTCAGATAGGATTTGTGAGCGATAAAGTTATCATCCACAAAAAAAATGCTTTCGCGCCAACCTTTTTTGTGGATGGATTCCAGCTCACGTATGATCTGTTCACTGGTTTTTGTTCTGATTTTATGTCCGAACAGCGTCGTGACGTTGCAGAAATCGCAGCGGTAGGGGCAGCCCCTCGAGAACTGCAATGCCATCGATGCATATTTTTTCATGTCAAGCAGCGCCCATTCTGGAACCGGCGATGTTCTGACATCGGGAAAGCCGCCCGACCGGTACTGTTTTTTTGGAGTGCCGTGAGCAAGATCTTCAAGGAAAAGAGGGAGCGTGATTTCCGCTTCATTCAGTACCAGGTGATCAACTTCCGGGAAACATTCCGGTTCGGAAGTAAAGAGAGGTCCGCCCGCAACAATTTTAAGGCCTGCGTTTTTACACTTGGTAATGGCCTTTTGTGCGGAGCTTTTCTGTACACCCATTGCGCTGACGAATGCTATATCAGCCCATTCGATATCTTTTTGCGAAAGCTTGGAGACGTTCAGATCGACAAGTTTTCTTTGCCATTGTTGCGGCAGCATCGCAGAGACCGTCAGGAGCCCGAGAGGAGGCAATGAAGCTTTTTTTCTGACGAACTTGAGCGCGTGTTTGAAGCTCCAGAACGTGTCGGGGAACTCCGGATAAAGCAGCAGGATATTCATGCCTCGGTCGATCGTTTCAAATGGTGTTGTAATATAATGGTTACGCTTGTTCGATCTGTCTTATCGGAAATGTTCACATTGAGGGTGGAGGCTCCCGGCAGTGCTGATCTTTCAGAACATGAGACCGATTAAATACAAACCTCCAGAGAACATAGTTCGTTCCGCCACAGATATAACAGGGAGGTATCGTTGCATCTCTTCAGGGTTTGGTACATCGCATCGGCAGTTCAGGTATGCCGGGAAAAATCGATCAACTCATGCCGGTAAGGAGTATCCTGCAGGATCTCCGGTTATTATGGAAAAAGCAGACCCCTGTTCGGGTTGGCGGGATACGGCGATTTTTACCTCGAATGCATCCTTCAACTTTTCAAGGTGGGTAATTAGTACGATTTTTTCAAACTCTTCCGTAATACGATGTATTGAGTCGATAATTGCATCGAGGCCGTCTTCATCCTGGGTGCCGAATCCCTCGTCGATGACCAGCAGCTTGATGCCGTGACCGGTTTGCATGGAAAGGAGTTTCGAGAGGGCGATTCTGAGTGAAAGGTCTATACGGAACTTTTCGCCTCCGGAAAAACTCTCGTAATCCCTGACCTCGCCCTGGGAATCTGAAATGGCTATTTCAAGAGTTTCGGTAACATTTTTATTGATGCGAAGCTTTTGTGTCCGGATTTCAAATGCCATTTGATGCTGTGTCAGCTTACCCAGGATACTGTTCGCCTGTTCTTCAAGCTGAGGCACTGCATTTTCTATCAACAAGCTTTGTATTCCCTTGATTCCAAAAGCTTCATGCAGAATATCGAAAACATTTTTTTGCTCCTCTTTCTTTTCAAGCTCTTTGGAAAGCTCTTTTCTCTGTTTTTTCTTTTCCGCCAGTTTGTCAAGATGGTTTTGCAGACTCTGCTTTTCTACCAGGAGCTGCCGCAGCATCTTTTCTGTTGTTTTTTTCTCCTGTTCTGCGCTCTCGAACCGCTTTTCGAGTTCCGGTTTATCAGCAAGAAGAGAAGCTGTTTCGTCAAGTCGGTTGGCAAGAGTTTTCTGTTCTTTTTCAAGAGAGGCGAGTTCTGTTCGGCAGGTATCGCGTTCGACGATCAGTTTTTCAAGACGTGAGGCAGCCATCGCAAGTGCACCTGCACGGCTTTCGGCATTCGAGAGGTCTTCCAGCTCCGCTTTCAGGGATTCGTGCACTTCAGGTTTGTAGCCGAGCGAAGCTATTTCTGCATTGATCTGCGAGAGTTGGCGGACTTCCTCTGCTGCGATAGTTCCTGACGTGAGGGCGTCACGGGTTTCTCGGAGCTCCGCCGCCTGGGCTTCCCTTGTTTTTCCGGTTTCATCGAACGTTGCTTCGAGTTCTTCAAGCTGTTTCAGCCGTTCTTCAAGCACTAAAAGCTTGTGCCGAACGGTCTGAAGCTTTTCCTGTTTTGCATTGGATTCCTGCTGTTTTTTTTCGAGATCGCGCCAGAGCGTTTCGAGCTGCTTTTTTTCAGTTCTGTTTTGTGCAAGCTGTTTCTCGGTGTTCCGGTACTGAACACGGTACTCTTCAAGTACCTTTTCCTTATGGGCGTCATCAACCGTCGAATGGCAGAGCGGACAGGTCGTCCCTTCGATGCCCTTGAACTCCAGACCCTTTGTCTTTATCTCCTCAAGGTTTTCGAGCAGTGTTTTTATGCGGTTTTCCACCAGTGAGAGTGAGTGCATGCAGCGGTCTTTCCCGTTAAGTTCCTGTTCGAGTGAAAACGCCGACGTTTCGAGCATTTGCTGCTGTTTGCCAAGGTCCGCAACCGTCTGGCGGTCAGTCTGCAGGGTCTTTATTTTCTCGGCAAGATGCTGCAGTGCCGAATCGGATGTGTGCAATGCCGATTCAAGGGTTTCGGCCTTGTGAGAGGCTTTCTCTGTCTTAAGCGTCTTCGTCGATTCGATCCGCATGCTGTTCTGGCGGAGCTTGTCTACGGTTTTTGAAGCGCTTTCCAGTGCGGCAAGCTGCTCTTTCAACCGGTTGAATTTACTGATATTTTGTTCGATAGTATCCCTGCTGTCGACAAGTGTCCGCAATTCCGCTTCCTCCTCCCGGAGTTTTCCGTTACGGACGTCAAGCTCTTTTTTGCGGGAATCGATTCCGGCCAGTTGAGCCTTGAGAGTCTTCCGTTCAAGTTCCAGTCCTTTCATTGTCGTCAATTGCTGTTCCAGTTCCATGCATAACACGGTACGGGCAGTGAGTTCCTTTTCAGTTTTTTTCGACTCTGAAGTTTTTGTTTTCAGTTCTGCTCGTAATTCGGGGGAGTTGGAGAGGTCATCACGTAAGGTGCTGATTCTGCCGGAAAGATAGGTGACTTCCTCGCCCAGCACTCTTGCTTTTTCCCTTGCTTTCTCCGCCAGGGAAGCGTAACGGTCAATCCGGAGGATTTGAGCCAGAATCTCCTTGCGTTCTTTCGGGGACTTAAGGGTGAATTCGTTTGATCGTCCCTGGCTTATGAAAGAGGAACTGATAAAGGCATCGTAATCAAGGCCGACAAGGTCGAGGATTTTTTTCTGAGTGAGGCGAAGGGTGTTTTCATTCAGGCTTTTGAAAATACTGTTTTCAGGGTCAAAGATATGGAGATCGACCTGTTCGGTTGTACCCCCGTTTTTTTTCCTGGTTGCCCTGCGTACTATCCTGTAAGTTTTTCCGTTTGTCTCGAAAACACAGGATACCTGCATTTCGCTGGCGTTCTCGTTGATCAATCCCTCCTTTCCTGTACGGCCTTTGCTCCAGATACACCACCCCATCGCCTCTATAAGGCTGGATTTTCCGGCGGCATTGACGCCTGTCAGACAGGCTATTCTGAAACGGTCAAAGTCGAGTTCCTGAGGCTCTTCGCCGTAACTCTGAAAATTGCTGATGATGAGTTTTTTGGGAACCATCGTTCTGTGGCAGGGGTTGGGAACTCAATAGCGTTCAAGAGAGAATTTTTCACCGAGATAGACCTTTCTTGCTTCAGGGTTTGCAGCGATCTCTTCAGGAGTTCCCTGCATGAAAATTGTTCCGTCAAACAACAGGTATGCGTGGTTGGTGATGGAGAGGGTTTCGTGCACGTTGTGATCGGTAATCAACACGCCTATATTGCGTTTTACAAGGCCTTCGACAATTTCCTGAATGTCCTCGACGGCAATCGGGTCAACACCGGCAAATGGTTCGTCGAGCAGAATGAATTTCGGTTGTAGCGCCAATGCCCTTGCGATTTCGGTGCGTCGACGTTCTCCTCCCGAAAGGGCATAACCCATACTTTTACGTATGTTCGCTATACCGAGGTCCTCAAGCATTTCCTCTGTTCTTTCCAAGCGTTCTGTTTGTGACAGAGTGCCGAATTCCAGAACGCTGAGAATGTTGTCTTCAACACTCATTTTTCTGAACACCGAGGCTTCCTGCGGAAGGTAGCCGATTCCCAGTCGCGCTCGTTTGTACATGGGCAGGTTGGTAATGTTTTGGTTGTCGAGAAACACTTCACCTGCATTTGGTCTGACCAGCCCGACGATCATGTAGAACGTGGTTGTCTTGCCCGCGCCATTAGGCCCCAGAAGTCCGACAATTTCCCCCGGTTTCACCTCCAGGGTGGAGCTTTTGACAACTTCACGCTTGTTGTAGATCTTTTTCAGTCCGTTGCAACTGAGTGTCGATACCATGCCATTACTTTCCATACGCCTCCAGTGCATTCCTGTCAAGTGTTTTGAATGCTAAC
>JAKSCY010000242.1 GCA_022360355.1 Chlorobiales bacterium | reverse complement strand
CTATTAAACGCTGATGCCGACGGAGCATTTGCAGCTGTCTATAAGGCTGAAGGAGAATATACTACCTGTTTTGATTGTCACAGTAACAGCACAAATATCATTTCCAAGATGGACTGTTTCGACTGTCACGATGATCCGCATAACTAGAAGATACAAAACGGGGGTGATCTGCCTCCGTTTCAATTTATGGAAGAGATGTACCGTGATGTCCTTGGAGGGGATGCAGGTGAAAGCTAGCAAATACACTCTGAAGGAGGTGTAAACCTGGTTACTGGAATCTCACCAAACTGACTGGAGATTTAGCTAACCAGGTGGTGGATGTTGGGGAGAACTTATCGAGGTATTGTACTGGGAATATTATTGCTGTTCATCTTTGCTTTTCCTGCTTTTGCCGGCCATCTTCCTGTTCAACTCATGACAGAAGACGCTAAAAAAATCAATCCCCTGACAGGTCAGAATGCGGACCAACCTTACAGTCCCCAAAATTCTTGCGGCACCTGTCATAACTATCATGCTATTACAGAGGGGGCTCACTTTCAGCAGGACCGGAATGTTAGAGACGACGATTATAGTGAGAAAAAAAGTGATACTATGCAAAAGTGACGAACAGTAATGTTGTTCGATACCGATTCCGAAAGTGACGCCGAGCCCCGAAAGAGATATATCGGAAGTCGGGGTCGGTATCGGGTTTCGGGGTCGAGATGAATCGGTAGAGGTTTTATTAACTTAATTATTCCCGTAAGACAATGAAATATCTTGCAATTATGGGGCATGAGGAGACCCGTCCCCTGGTACGGGATCTTTTCAAGAGATTTGAGGTGTTGATGTTCAGCAACATGTCCATCAGGGGCTGTTATTGTGATAAAGGTATTAGCGGCCAGGCTTTGTGGCCGGCTGACAAGGGGGTTGGCTCCTATAACTCTCTTTGTTTTGCGATACTTGAGGATGACAAGGCAGAGCAGATTGTCGCCGAGCTTGAAAACAACCCCATTGCCGTCGAGCCGGAGTTTCCTGCGAGGGCGTTTTTAATGAATGTGGAAAAAATGGTTTGATGCAATGTACCTGAAACAGTTCCGAACAGGGGGCGACCGGAACTTCGGATATCTGGTTGCCGATGAAAAAAGCAAGCAGGCATTCGTTGTTGATCCGTCCAACAATCCTGCAATGATCGTCGATGATGCCCGTGAGCAGGGATTCACTATCCGGTATGTTTTTTGTACCCATGGCCATTACGACCATGTCAACGGTAACGAGGAGATCGCCCGGCTGACCGGCCTTGTCCCGCTGCTCTACGGTTCGGTCTGTTCCGAGACAGGACAAAGAGTTGAAGACGG
>JAKSCY010000005.1 GCA_022360355.1 Chlorobiales bacterium | reverse complement strand
TATGCCCGTGCATTCCTGCCCGGCGATGTAGAGGACGGCATAACGGCAATGGTGGATATCGAACTGCCGCCAGTGCGCAAACCGGGTAAATACAAACTCCGTTTCGACATGGTAGCCGAAGGGATTGACTGGTTCGACTCCGGCGGTTCGGAAGTTGTGTATCGCGATTTCGTGGTGAGCTGAGCAACCTGACAGAGAGGCAGATTCCGCGCAATAAATCCGTTTCCCTACGTGTTTTGACTGGAATGAAGAGCGACAGATTCGTTTACGTCAACAATAGCAACAAATTTTAATCCCCCAAAAACTCAATAATATATGTAGATTTTTACATATTTACGGTATTTTTAGGTCGCCGTAATTTTACTTTTTGCCCGAATTTCGCGCGAGGGATGTTGAGTTGGAACTTCAGAAAGCGATCGAACAGTTTCTGTCCCATTGCAGATACGAACGAAACCTCACCGAAAAAACGATTAGCGCATACGACCTGGATCTTCGTCAGTTTGTTTCTTTCCTAAACGGGCTCAAAGAAAGCTGGTCCGTTTTTGATATAGACAAAGAGCTCATTAAAGATTATCTCAGGAATGTGCTTACCCTTTACAAGCCGAAAAGTTCTCGTCGCAAAATAGCAACTCTGAAAAGTTTCATGGGCTATCTCAATTATGAAGACATCATTTCCGCAAATCCTTTCAGCAAAATCCGAATCAAGATCGACCGGGAAAAACAACTCCCGAAAACACTGACAGTCACCCAGGTCAAAAGGCTTCTGCAGGCGGCTTATGACCGTATGGCAGAAAGTGCAAATGATGGCAGGGATATCCGATTGGTTGTGCGTGATATTGCAATAATCGAACTGCTCTTTTCTTCCGGAATGCGAGTGTCGGAACTGTGCAGCTTGAAAACGAGCGATATTGATCTGGAAACCGGTCGAATAAAAGTGTTTGGCAAAGGCAGAAGGGAGAGGATTATCCCGATTTGTGATAAAGCGACGCTAGCAGCACTTACGACATATTCGGATTCATTAAATGCAGGAATCTCAAACAACGGAATGTTCTTTTTGAACCGGTTTGGTAACGGAATATCCGATCAATCGGTTCGCCATCTCATCAGAAAGTATGCTGATCTGGCCCGTCTTGAAATTCACGTAACACCCCACATGTTTCGCCACACCATTGCCACACTCCTTCTGGAGAACAACGTCGACATCCGTAACATTCAATATCTTCTTGGCCACAGCTCAATATCCGTAACTGAAATTTACGTTCAAATCAACCAGGGCGCCCACCGTAAAATCCTCGAAGAACGCCACCCCCGACAGACAATGAACATCCAAAACTGAATTCCTAACACCCGTGCTTATCTATCGATAACTAGGAATTATCAGCATCTATTTAAGGAAGCAAACTTGAGGGCCATCTCCAAAG
>JAKSCY010000451.1 GCA_022360355.1 Chlorobiales bacterium | reverse complement strand
GCTCACACGCCGTCGCATACGCGCTTAAACTGGCACCAAGCCTTTCAAAAGACCAAACCATTTTAGTAAATCTCTCGGGACGTGGCGATAAAGATATCGACTATGTGGTTGAGAAGTTTGGTAAGGATAATGGGATAGAAGAGTAGCAAAAAGTTAAAAAAAGAATAAAGCCTGTCAGGAAGAGAATCCATGACAGGCTTTTGTTTATTTAGCAAAGCGGTAAGCCAATTTAAGGCCTAAAGTACCCGAAACAAAGTCTCTCAAATCGTTTCTGGTATTAACCGAATAGAATAATGATGGCTGGAAGTTTCCAAATGAATATTGAGCTCCAATATTAACTGCGTCAAACATACGATCTCTAAAATCATTTAAAAAATCATTGGTTAGATTAATTAATCCTTGATAATCAATTCCAAAAGTAAATGATTTTACTTTGTAACCCGTTCCTAGCATATAACTGACGCAAAGGTCATCATCAAGACCAGAATTTGAACCTCCTATTAAATACATGACACCTCCGCTCATAGCGTAAATCCAACCTGATTCTGGATTAGAACTGTATGTACCTTTTACTGCAACTGAAGTAACATCCCAAAGGTATTTTTGAAATTCATACACATTAGCATAGGCGGCATAATCAGCAGCATCGTTGTAATCTTTGGGTGCGGTTGGTAAAAATAGTTGCAGATCAAAGCTGAACACTCGATTCTTTTGCAAGAAACGATTTGATTGTACTCCAATCATTATATTACCTATTGCATTATCTTTTTTAGAAATTACGTCTGGTTCCAGGTAGCCGTATCCATAACCACCTCCGTATCCATAATAATACGATTCAAACTCATATTTAGCAAAAAGCAATGGTATTGATGCTTGTACATTCCAAGTACGATTAATAGGGTATGAAAATGCAATATCGTAACCACCACTGAGCAATCCTTGTTTATCCAAAGATTTATAAAAGGGGTGAAGGTATCTAAGTTCAATTTTAGGAACTGAATCACTTGGTGAAAATAATTGTGTTGACTGAGCTTTACCGATCGACGCAGTAAAGGAAAATAGAATTGTCATCAGGATGACATGCGTGAATTTAATCATAAATCAATTATTTGGTTAGAATTTACGTGAATGTACAAAATATTTACCCGATTAATTCTCTAATTTTGCAGGAAAATAGCGGTATAGTGACTTTCAATCCACACAACATAGATTTACCAATTACTGAGATCATTGATGATGTAAAAGGCCATTTAACTACAG
>JAKSCY010000119.1 GCA_022360355.1 Chlorobiales bacterium | reverse complement strand
TGGTAGAGGTCTATGGCATCAACATTCAGGCGCTTGAGACTCGCCTCGCATTCCCGTCTGATGGAATCCGCCTTGAGACTGTTGCCGATCCGGCGGTTGTCGTTCCAGACAAGTGAGCATTTGGTGAAAACCAGAGGCTTGTTTTTCAAACCGGCAAGAACCTTCCCGATCAGTTCCTCCGAATGGCCGAGGCCGTAGACGGCTGCTGTGTCTATCCAGTTTATGCCGAGTTCCACGGCTCGCTCAACAGCTTCGACAGCCCTGTTGTCGTCCTGCAGTCCCCAGCCGTGTGACCAGCCTGCGCCGCCGATTGCCCAGCTACCGAAACCGATCGGCGTGATGTTCATGCCGGTATTGCCGAAGCGTCGTTTTTTCATGCGAAGGGGGTTTATCGGCTGTTATGCTGATTTATTACGGTTTCTCCATGAAAAATATGAAATATTCGGGAAACTTCATGTGGTTTCTGCAGAGAATATTCAGAACCATCCCTTTGTTTCCATGCGTGCCGGGGGAGACGGCTTCAGGGGTCTATCAAGCCGGCTCAGGACTCTGGTACGGTGTCAGTCTTGAATTCGGATGTTTCATGGAAGATGACGCCGGGGTAGTTTTCCTTTGCGACGTTGAGCATCCATTCGCTTTCGGCGAAAAAGACGGGGTGACCCTCTTTGTCTTCCGCAATAACCGATGATTTCCGGCGAATGAACTCCTCGAACTGGATGTTGTCGGCGGGCGTTATCCAGAATGCCTTGAAGTAGCGTAGCGGCATGAAATCGCATTTCGCGCCGTATTCATGCTCGAGTCTGAAACGGATGACATCGAACTGAAGCTCGCCGACAGTGCCAACGATTTTCCTGTTGCCGTATTGTATGAACAACTGTGCGACACCTTCTTCAGTGAGCTGACGAATGCCTTTTTCAAGCTGTTTGGCCTTGAACGGGTCACGGTTGACGACCTCCTTGAAAATCTCGGGAGAAAAGCTGGGAATCCCTCTGAACTGCAATTCTTCTCCTTCTGTGAGCGTGTCGCCGATTTTGAGGTTCCCGTTGTCGTAGAGGCCAATAACATCGCCGGGCCAGGCGTCCTCGATAAGGTTTTTTTCGTTGGCCATGAACTGGGTGGGATTGGCGAAACGCATTTTTTTGCCAAGACGTGTGTGATGGTAAAACTTGTTGCGTTCAAACTTTCCGGAACAGATTTTCAAAAATGCCGTGCGGTCACGGTGATTCGGGTCGAGGTTGGCGTGGATCTTGAACACAAAGCCGGTCAGTTTTGTTTCGGTTGCATTCACGATTCGCTGGTCGGTTTCCCGTTCATCAGGACTTGGGGCAATATCAAGAAACGTTTCAAGCATCTCCCTGACTCCGAAATTGTTGACCGCGCTGCCGAAAAACACCGGCGCGAGTATTCCTTCAAGGTAAAGATCTGTATTGAAGGGTTCATAGACCCCATCTATGAGTTCGATATCCTCCCGCAGCTGGTTGCTGAATATTGTCGGTACCCACCGGTCGAGCTCCGGGTCGTCTATTCCCTGTATTTCAACAGAGTGTTCGCTTATTTTCGTCTGGTCCGGTTTAAACAGGTTGAGCTGTTTTTCATAGAGGTTGTAAACTCCCTGAAAACTTTGTCCCTGACTGATTGGCCAGGTAAGAGGGCGGACGTTTATCTGCAGTTTTTCTTCAAGCTCATCGAGGATCTCGAAAGGGTTTCTGCCCTCGCGGTCCATTTTGTTGACAAAGATGATGACAGGTGTTTTGCGCATCCTGCAGACTTCCATGAGCCTTTCGGTTTGTTCTTCAACACCCTTGACGCTGTCCACGACCAGGATTACACTGTCCACTGCGGTGAGGGTGCGATAGGTGTCTTCGGCAAAATCCTTGTGACCGGGAGTGTCGAGGATGTTGACTTTTTTGCCCCTGTATTCAAAACCCATGACGGAGGTGGCAACGGAAATGCCGCGTTGCTTCTCTATCTCCATAAAGTCGCTCGTTGCGGATTTTTTTATTTTATTCTGCTTGACGGCTCCGGCTGTTTTGATTGCTCCTCCGAAAAGCAGAAACTTCTCTGTCAGAGTGGTTTTTCCCGCATCGGGGTGGCTTATGATGGCAAAGGTTTTCCTCTTTTCTATTTCCTGCTCGAGGTTCATAACATATCACTGTTCGTTGCGTAATCCTGTTCAATAGTTCCATTCCGCTTGAGGGAAAGGCGCAAAAGGGCGAAAGATACGAAGCCTGCCGGGAAAAAGAAAACAGGACGACAAGGTGCAAAGCATCAGAGAGTTTTCTATTTTTCAATGCGTAAAAGAACAGGATACAGGGGATAACCGGGAGAGGAATCCCTGAAAAGCATAACTTTCAAGCCGCTCTAACCGGAAAATTATGAAAACCAGTCCTTATGCAGGAAAGCTTCCCGAACAGGAGATGCTTGTCAATGTTCCCCGCCTTGTCACGGCTTTTTATGCACAGACGCCGGATCCCGCTGTTCCGGCACAGCGCGTGGCTTTCGGGACGTCCGGACACAGAGGGTCATCCCTTGATTGTTCGTTCAACGAGGATCACATTCTTGCTGTGACGCAGGCGATCTGCATGTACAGAAAAAAGGAGAATATTGATGGGCCATTGTTCCTCGGTATCGATACCCATGCTCTTTCAGAACCGGCATTTGTTGCCGTGCTCGAGGTTCTCGCGGCCAACGGCGTCGAGGTAATGATCGCGGGGGAAGAACGCTACACTCCGACGCCGGTAGTCTCTCATGCCGTTCTGACGTGGAACCGCAAAGAAGGAAAGGGTTTGGCCGATGGCATCCTCGTTACACCATCTCACAATCCACCTGAAGACGGAGGGATCAAGTACAATCCTCCTCATGGCGGCCCGGCGGGCAGCGAAGTCACTTCCTGGATCGAGGAAAAGGCAAATGACCTTCTTGCGCAAAAACTCGGGGACGTTCGAAGAGTGTCTTTTGAAAAAGCAATGTCGGCTCCGACAACGCACCGCCATAATTACGCCGGAGCGTACATAAACGATCTTGCCGGTGTGATCGATATGGGGGTTATCAGTGATGCAGGCATAACGCTTGGCGTTGATCCTCTGGGCGGTTCCGGTCTGGACTATTGGGGGCGGATTGCGGAGAAATACAGGCTGGATCTTACCGTGCTGAACAACGTTATCGATCCCACGTTCAGGTTTATGAGCGTTGACCGTGACGGCAAAATCCGGATGGACCCTTCCTCTTCCTACACCATGCAGCCGCTGCTTGCACAAAAGGACAGGTTCGATATCTCGTTTGCCTGTGACACGGATTATGACCGTCATGGTATTGTGACCCGGAGTTCAGGGCTTCTGCCGCCAAACCATTTTCTCTCGGTCTGTGTCGACTACCTGTTTCAGCACCGCCAGGAGTGGCCGGATAGTACTATGATCGGAAAAACGCTCGTGAGCAGCAGTATGATCGACAAGGTAGCCGCAAAGCTTAAACGCAAGGTCTATGAGGTGCCTGTAGGCTTCAAGTGGTTCGTCGACGGTTTGCTCGAAGGGTCTCTGGGTTTTGCCGGAGAGGAGAGCGCCGGTGCTTCGTTCCTGAGGAAAAACGGACGTGTCTGGACAACCGACAAGGACGGTTTTGTTCCGGCATTGCTTTCGGCGGAAATAACCGCAAAAACGGGGAAAGATCCCGGTGAAGTATACAGGGGACTGACCCGTGAGCTGGGGGAACCGGCTTACAGAAGGCTCGATGCCCCGGCTTCCCTGGAGGAAAAGGCTAAGCTGAAGCGGCTTTCCCCTGAAAAAATGAGCCTCGACGAACTCGCCGGGGAGAAAATTCACAATATACTGACCGATGCTCCGGGTAACGGCGCCGCAATAGGGGGACTCAAGGTTGTAACTGAAAACGGCTGGTTTGCCGCCAGGCCGTCGGGAACCGAGAACGTTTACAAGATCTATGCGGAAAGTTTTCTCGGAGAAGAACATCTCGACCACATTCTTGCCGACGCGCAGGACGTTGTCGCTGACGCCCTTTCAGCTACCGGAAAACCTTCGGGGTTGCCGAAGACAAAAAGATAAGGCCTTTTCCAGTAATCGGATAGGAACAGGGCTGTGCTTTATTGCCCTTTTTTCTATCTTTAGTTTTTTGCGCCACTGGCAACTCGAACTATTATCACAAAGCAATCATGGAATACAGAAGCGAGAAAGATACTATGGGCGAAGTGAACGTCCCTGCCGATAAATTCTGGGGAGCCCAAACCCAGCGGTCCGTAGAGAATTTTAAAATAGGCCCTGCAGGGTCGATGCCCTGGGAGGTCATCGAAGCTTTTGGTTACCTGAAAAAGGCCGCGGCGATTACCAACTGCGAGCTTGGAGTGCTTTCGGAAGAGAAGCGGGATGCGATAGTCTCTGTGTGTGATGAGGTTATCAGTGGCAGGCTGGCGGACCAGTTTCCGCTTGTCGTCTGGCAGACAGGATCAGGTACGCAATCGAACATGAATGTGAATGAGGTTGTTGCCAATCGTGCGCACTTCCTTGCCGGCAACAAGCTCGGCGAAGGGGAGAGGCTTTTGAACCCTAACGACGATGTCAACAAGTCACAGTCCTCCAATGATACGTTTCCGACCGCCATGCATATTGCGGGATACCGGATGCTTGTCGGCAGAACCATTCCCGGCATCAGAAAACTTCGTGACGAGCTGCAGAAAAAATGCGAAGAGATGGGGGATGTGGTGAAGATCGGACGTACGCACTGGATGGACGCGACGCCACTGACTCTCGGTCAGGAGTTTTCCGGTTATGTTTCACAGCTCGATCACGGTATCAAAGCGATCGAAAACACGCTGCCTCACCTTGCCGAACTTGCTCTCGGCGGTACGGCAGTGGGTACAGGCCTGAATACACCGGACGGGTATGCTGAAAAGGTTGCCGGAACCATCGCTTCGCTGACCGGTCAGCCGTTTGTTACGGCTGAAAACAAGTTCGAGTCGCTTGCTGCCCATGATGCTGTTGTCGAGTCGCACGGTGCTCTGAAACAGGTTGCCGTGAGCCTCATGAAAATAGCAAACGACATCCGGATGCTCGCCTCCGGCCCTCGTAGCGGTATCGGCGAAATTGCAATTCCGCCGAACGAGCCGGGATCATCGATTATGCCGGGCAAGGTCAACCCGACACAGGTCGAAGCCATTACCATGGTTTGTGCACAGGTTATGGGCAACGATGTTGCTGTCAGCATAGGCGGTTCAAACGGTCATTTCGAACTCAACGTGTTCAAACCTGTGATGATCTACAATCTTCTGCAGTCGGCGGAACTGATCGGCGATGCCTGTATTTCCTTTGCCGATAAATGTGTTTGCGGGATTGAACCGAACCATCCGAGAGTGAAAGAGCACCTGGAAAACTCTCTGATGCTTGTAACGGCACTGAATCCGCATATCGGCTACTACAAGGCCGCCGAGATTGCCAAGAAGGCTCATGCCGAAGGCACAACCCTGCGTGAGGCTGCCGTTGATCTTGGCCATCTGACAAGTGAACAGTTCGATGAATGGGTTGTACCGTCGAATATGACCGGGAGGGTTGATTAGGCGGGTTTTTTTTATGTTTTCTTTCAGAGATTTTCCGGAAATCTTTTCTCAATCTTTTACCAGGATAACGAGATGGAACAAATCAAGGTCGATGATTTTCTGGTTCGGGAGGGAAAGAAAGTATCTCTGAATTCATGGCCGACGGATATTCCGAAAGTGTACTCCTCGAAGGAGCACTACAAGGAGATGCTGGCGGTACAGGTCAAGGAGTTGAGCGAGCTGCAGCGCATTCACTATGCAGATAACCGTTATGCTGTTCTCCTGATCTTTCAGGCTATGGACGGAGCAGGAAAAGATGGTGCAATACGTCACGTAATGTCGGGGGTAAATCCGCAGGGGTGTCAGGTGTTCAGTTTCAAGCATCCTTCCCCCAGGGAACTGGATCATGATTTCCTCTGGCGTACGAACTGTTCTCTTCCCGAGAGAGGGAAAATCGGGATTTTCAACCGGTCATATTATGAGGAGGTTCTTGTCGTCCGGGTGCATCCCGAGATTCTCATGAGCCAGCAGATTCCTGAAGATCTGCTCAACGGCAACGATGTCTGGAAAAACCGTTACCGTTCGATCAACAACATGGAGCACCACCTCTATCATAACGGCACCAGGATTGTCAAGTTCTTCCTTCATCTGTCCAAAGAGGAACAGCGCAAACGTTTTCTGCGGCGCATCGATGAGCCGGAAAAGAGCTGGAAGTTCAGTATCAGGGATATTGAAGAGAGAAAGTGCTGGAACAAATATATGGAAGCCTATGAAAACTGTCTCGGTGAAACCAGTACCAAAAGAGCGCCCTGGTACATCGTTCCGGCAGATGACAAAAAAAACGCACGCCTTATTGTTTCAAAAATCATCCTTGAAACATTCAAATCACTGGACATGTCCTATCCTGAAACCAGCGAGGCCCGGCGGCAGGAACTTTTGAAAATAAGGGAAATTCTTGTGGCTGAAGGGTAGGAAGAATTGTTGTTCCGGTAAACAATAATGTCTACATTGATCATTGATGACAACTGTTCTTTGTGATTCGTTGATAAAACAGGATACCCTTTAAAAAGGGTTTAATAGGGAATCACGTGAAAATCGTGAGCTGACGCGCAACTGTAAGCCCTCCTAATGTTTTGCGACACAGTGCCACTGTTCCTGCTGCTGGAACGGGAAGGCGTCGTGAAACGGGTAAGCCAGGAGACCTGTCTTGTTTTTGTATCCGGGAAACACCGGTCGCGGTGTTCCCCTATTCCTGACGTTATCGGTATGCTTTCGCGTTTAAAAGCATGTGACAGGAGCAAGCCCGGCTTCCCCTCTCAGCCCCAGTTCATCGCTTTTTTCCGTGTTTGTGTGCCTTTGACGGTTTACTCACTCTTTAAATCCGACACACATGATGGAAAACAAAGCTATGCCTGATGACGCGAAAATCATCAAGCGTGACGGCAGGGTTGTTCGTTTCGACCGGGAAAAGATTACGTTTGCTATCTTCAGGGCTCTGCGAGCTGTCGGGATTCCCGACCGGCAGCATGCGGCTGCTTTGAGTTCTCTGGTTGTCGAGTCCCTTTTCGCCGGAATGCGGGAGGCTCCCCCTACGGTTGAAGAGATCCAGGACAGCGTTGAAAAGGTGCTGTTTGAAAAGCGGTCTTTCGATGCAGCCAAAGCCTATATTATTTACCGCCACCAGCATCGCACCATGCGCGAGGCCAGAGAGATTTTCTCCAATATCGATCTGGTTGACGATTATCTGCATCTCAAAGACTGGCGGGTAAAAGAGAATGCCAACCTGAGCTACTCGCTGCAAGGGCTCAACTATCATATTTCAAGTATAGTCAGCTCCCAGTACTGGTTGAACGAGATCTACCCCCAGGAGATTGCCGAGGCTCACAAAGAAGGGGCTTTGCATATTCACGATCTCGGATCGCTGAGTGTGTACTGTGTTGGCTGGGATCTTGAAGATCTTCTGTTGAGCGGGTTTCGCGGCGTGGAACAGCAGACGACAAGCGCTCCCGCCAAGCACCTGCGTTCCGCACTTGGCCAGATAGTGAACTTTTTCTACACCATGCAGGGTGAAGCTGCCGGCGCACAGGCTTTTTCCGGTTTCGATACCTGGCTGGCTCCGTTTATCCGTTATGATAAAATGGATTATGGGTCAGTGAAACAGTCTCTGCAGGAATTTTTTTTCAATATGAATGTCCCGACGAGAGTTGGTTTCCAGACCCCCTTTACCAATGTGACGCTCGATCTCCGTGTGCCGGAGTTCATGCGCGACCGCCAGGTGATCATCGGCGGTGAACTGAAAGAAGCGGTATACGGGGATTTTCAGGAAGAGATGGATCTGTTCAACCGGGCGTTTGCCGACGTTATGCTTGAAGGTGACGCGAACGGTTCGGTTTTTTCTTTTCCAATACCTACATACAACATTACCGCTGATTTCGAATGGGAAAATCCGGTGTACGACGGTATATGGGAGATGACTGCGAAATATGGAATCCCTTACTTCTCGAATTTTGTGAACTCCGATCTGAGTCCCGATGATGTTCGAAGCATGTGCTGCCGTCTCAGACTCGACAAGCGTGAACTGCAGAGTCGCGGCGGCGGTCTGTTCGGTTCCAATCCGCTTACCGGTTCGGTTGGCGTGGTGACGGTTAATCTGCCGGAACTCGGTTATCTGTCGCGCTCGGAAGATGAGTTCTTTCAGCGTCTGGCAAGAGTTATGGAACTCGGGAAGAGCAGTCTCAAGATCAAGCGCAAGGTCATCGAGCGCCTTACGGCACAGGGCCTTTATCCCTACTCGAGTTTTTATCTGCGAAACCTCTACCAAAAAAACGGTACGTACTGGGATAATCACTTTTCCACGATAGGGCTTATCGGCATGAACGAGTGCAGCCTGAACTTTCTCGGCTCATCCATCGGTGAGGCGGCAGGGCGTGCATTCAGCCTCAAGGTTCTGGATTTCATGCGCGGGCAGTTGGCTGCTTTTCAGGAGGAGACAGGCCATATCTATAACCTGGAGGCTACTCCCGGAGAGGGCACCTCGTATCGTCTGGCGAGGCTCGACAAAGCGAAATACCCGGATATTATCGTTGCCAACGAGGCCGCCTGCAGGAAGGGAGCCGAGCCCTACTATACCAATTCCTCCCAGCTTCCGGTCAACTACACCGATGACCTGTTCGAGGCCCTGAGGCTCCAGGACGATCTTCAGGTTCGCTATACAGGAGGAACGGTTTTTCACACCTTTCTTGGCGAGCACAGTCTGCCTCCGGAGTCGGCCCGCAGGCTTATCAGAAAAATTACCGCGAATTTCAGACTGCCTTACGTTACGCTCTCTCCGACGTTCAGCGTGTGCCCGTCTCACGGATATCTATCCGGGGAACATAAGGAGTGCCCGGTTTGCCTTGAGGCAGGATCGGTGCAGCAGTGCCTTGTCTTTTCAAGGATTGTGGGCTACCTCAGGCCCGTTGAACAATGGAATGCCGGGAAACAGGTCGAATTCAAGGACCGCAAACTTTTTGACCGGCGTGGTCCCGAAGCTTTTGATGATGTAGACGGAAATGCCGTGAGCAATACAGTTCCAGCAGTATGAGCGGTATGAAGGGCAGTGTTGCGCCTGTTGTCCCGGGAGGCAAGGATGTTTTTTCCCTGCTTCCGGTGGGAGGGTTTCTCAAGCAGAGCCTGAACGATTACCCGGGAAGAGTTTCGGCGGTTATCTACACCAGAGGTTGTAATTTTCGCTGTGTGTATTGTCATAATCCCGAGCTGGTTCTTCCCGAACAGCTGTCCCGCAGTGAGCCGGTGGATAATGAAAAGCTTTTTGCATGGCTCTCTCTGAACAGGGTACTTCTCGATGCAGTGGTCTTTACCGGCGGCGAGCCTTCCCTGCATCGTTTGCTGCCGGAATGCATCATGAAAATAAAAGCGCTGGGACTGGAAGTAAAGCTCGATACAAACGGTACAAACCCTGCAATGCTGAAATTGCTTTTGACCGAAAAACTGGTGGATTATGTCGCTATGGACATCAAGGCCGCTCTGGATTGTCGTAAATACTCCATGATCTGTGGCCGGCATTGTGACGGAACAATGCTTGAGGATATCCGCAGGTCACTGGAGTTGCTGCATAATGCCGCTGTTCCCTGTGAAGTGCGTATGACTTTGCTCAGACCTTACCACGCCATGGATGATGTTGTGGAACTTGCCCGGTTGGTTCGGGTACCGTTTTTTCTGCAGGAGTGCCGTCTGGGAAAAACACTTCAGGCCTGTGCCGGAAAGGCGTTTACAAAAGAGGAAATTTCGAGGATGGTCGACGGTTCAGAACCAAATGGCGGCAATGTTTGTTCAAGGTAGGTGTAGTTATTGTTGTTGTTCTCCGTTCGGCCTGTCCTGAATTCGTCAGGGCAGGTTTTTTTCTCCGCTATATTTTACGAATCGTCACCTTGTAATCGGCAGGTTTTCCAACGTACATCCAGGAACTGACAAGTACATCCGCGCCGGCCGCGGCGTAAGCTTCTGCGTTATTCCCGTTGATGCCGCCGGCTGCAGCAACGATTATATCCCTGTTTACCTTTTTTACCTGTTTACTTGTTTCCTCAACAAGTCCCGGCGAAAGCTTGTCGAGTTGTATGATATCGGCTCCGGCCCCGGCGGCCATGACCGCATGAGCGAGGGATTCGATTTCTACAGAAACTTTTTTTTCGGGGCATCGGGCTTTTACGGCCGGAAGCTGACGGCACAGGGTTTCTATTCCTCCAAGAAGGTTATAGTGATTGGAAAATATCAGGACAGAATCCGATAGCCCAAGCCGGTGCGGGTAGCCTCCGCCTGAACGGAGCGCTTTAAGCGAGAGGCTTTTGGTGCCCGGCAGGTGTTTGCGTGTTCCGCATACTTCAGTGTCTTTCCGGCCACGTCTTGCGCTATCAACCATTGCCCGTGTTCTTGTCGCTATGCCCGAGAAGTGCTCAAGTATGTTCTGGGAGGTTTTCCAACCTGTATGCAACGGTTCTGCCTTGCCCTGAGCTTTCAGTACGATTTCGTCGGCTTTCGCTGTTTCACCGCTTTGTTTAAGCATGTTCGTTTCCGCTCCAAGCAGTTTGAAAACCTTTTCGGCTTCTTCACTGCCGCAGACAGTGACCGGATTTCTGGGCGAAAAGAGAATCTCGACGTTCAGCGTATCGAGTTCCAGAAGGGAACTTGTGAGATCGAAGTACGGGACGTCTTCTTTAAGCAAGGCTTCGATCTCGGAGAGATTTGTTGCAAAATGCACAATAGGTAATGTTTAGAAGTGCCGTTATTATACAGCTACTGCAAATATAAGCTATGCTTTGCGATTAGTATCCAAAATGAAAAAAAATAGCATGTTTATTCATGTCAGGGCTGTGAAAGCTTGTGCGGTGGGCATGGAGTGAATATTCGCATGATTTTTTTTGCTTTTGTCGGTGACGAGTGTTGAAAGACCGAACAGGCACGGTTCACTATGACGTAATGAAAAAAGTCTGCAAAGCGACGAGAGTGTGTTCAAAGGAAAGGGTTTCCCTTGTAACTTATTATTTTATAATTGCTTATTTTTTTCTCTTCGGTTTTCTTCCCTTATCACACAGCTTCTGCCGGGTGACGTAATCTGTCGTGTTGGTAAATGTTGACAGAATGTGGATAACTTGTTGATGGTCTCGAAAAGCAGGGGAATAAATGATAAAATGATATATTAAATGCATTCTTTTTAACCCTTTAAACGTCAGTAGAGATATTGCGCAGATATGATAGAGTTATCGCATGAGGAGTTTGTTCGACGGGCAAAAAAAATCAGGCTCCTGCTTTCGGACAACGACGGTGTGTTGACCGATAACGGCGTGTATTATTCCGGGCGGGGAGAGGAGTTGAAGCGTTACTCCATTCGGGATGGAATGGGGGTTGAGCGGCTTGAAGCTGTCGGTGTTCGGACGGGGATCATGACCGGTGAGATCTCCGGCAATCTCAGGAAAAGGGCCGAAAAGCTGAAAATAGAACATCTCTATCTTGGCATTAAGGACAAGCTGGTCATGCTTCAGGATGTTCTCGAAGAGAACAAGCTGGAGTTGCAGGAAATCGCTTATATCGGTGATGATATCAATGATGTCGAAATTATGCAGGCTGTTGCCGGTTCGGGGTTGACGGCGTGTCCGGGAGACGCTACCGGCTTTGTCCGTCCGGTGGTTCATTATATCTGCAAAGCTGATGGTGGTCACGGTGCTTTTCGTGAGTTTGCCGAACTGTTGATACAGTTGAGGGGTTCCTAACAGGCATGGTTTTCCCGCGACACAGGAGGGGTTTGAAAGGAGTGGATAAGGGTTTGGTATATTGTACTCTCTCTTTTAATTTTAGCCACTGTTTCCCTTATGGCACTGCCATAAGGGTTTGAGCACGAGCCGATAATTCACCGCAACACATTGAAAATTATAAAGAAGAATGAGCAACAAAAAACAACAGAACGTACAGGAGTTTGAATACAAGGCTGAAATGAAACAGCTGCTCAACCTTATTGTTCATTCGCTGTACACGCATCCTGAAATATTTCTCCGCGAGCTTATATCCAATGCATCAGATGCGCTGAGCAAGGTGCGTTTCAGCCAGTTGACGGAAAACAGTACCGAAGGGGAGGGTGAAGAGCTGAAAATCACCATTACTCTTGATGAAAAAGCTCGTTCCTTTGTGATCGAGGACAACGGGACGGGAATGAGTGAAGAAGAGCTTATCAACAACCTCGGTACGGTGGCAAAGTCGGGGACGCTCGGTTTTCTGCAGGCTTTGAAGGAACAGCAATCCGAAAAAGCAGGAATTGACGGTAACCTTATCGGTCAGTTCGGTGTGGGTTTTTATTCCGTGTTCATGGTGACCGACGAAGTAACGGTGGAGACCAAGGCGGAGGGTGTTCCGGGATGCAGATGGTGTTCTTCCGGAGAAGGAACCTACACGATCGAGAAGATCGAGCGCGAGAAACGGGGGACGAGGGTAGCGTTTACTCTCAAGGAAGATGCAGGGGAGTTTGCCGAGGAGTACCGGGTGGAGAGCGTTATCAGGAAGTATTCCAATTTTGTTGATTTTCCGATCTACCTGGATAACAAGAGGGTTAACAGTATTACCGCACTCTGGCAGCAGCAGAAAAGTGATCTCAAGGAAGAAGAGGTCAACGAATTCTACAAGTTTATCTCGGTCGATTATCAGGAGCCGCTGGATTATCTCCACCTCTCTCTTGAGGGTGTGGTAAACTTCAAGGCACTGCTTTTTCTGCCGAAAGAGGCTCCGATGGATATGCTTTACCAGCAGGGGGCTCTCGAAAATCACGGTCCGCAGCTTTACGTAAGAAAGGTGATGATTCAGCACGAATGCAAGGATCTTCTGCCCGAGTACCTGCGTTTTGTCAAGGGGGTTGTGGAGACGGAGGATCTTCCGCTGAACGTGTCGCGTGAAGTTGTTCAGAACAGCCCGGTTATGGCGAAAATCCGCCAGATCCTGACGACGAAAATTATCGCTTGGTTCGAGTCTCTCGCACAGGATCATACGGAAAAGTTCCGCCAGTTCTACAAGGCGTTCGGGCCGGTTGTTAAGATCGGACTCAATACCGATTTTACGAATCGCGAAAAGCTGATCGAACTATTGCGGTTTGAAAGCACAAAGACCGGTGACGGAGAGTATGTGACGCTCAGGGAGTATGTCGATCGAATGGATGAAGGGCAAAAAGAGATTTATTACCTCTCGGGCGACAATCGGCAGCAGATGTTGTCCAGCCCCAACCTGGAATATTTCCGCAAAAAAGGTATCGAGGTGCTTCTTCTTGTCGATCCGGTGGATGTCTTTGTTATCCCGTCAATTAACAAGTATGATGAAAAGCCTCTCAAGTCTATCGAAAAAGCGGATATCGATTTTTCTGCCGGGGAGGAAGAGAAAGATGCGCTTAAGGAAAACATGATCGAGCCTGTTCTCAGGATCTTCAAAGAGGCGCTCGGTGACAGGGTTGAAGATGTCGTTGAATCCCATCGTCTGGTAAATTCACCTGTTACTCTTGTTGGCGGCAAGGATGCCGTTGATCCCCAGATTGAGAAAATGCTGAGAATGATGAAACAGTCCGAAGGGCCGGGTAAAAAAATCCTCGAGGTCAATCCTTCGCATCCTGTTATCAAGAACCTTGCAGGGCTTTGCCTGCTTAATGAAAATGATGCTCTTATCCGTACAACCATGAGCCAGCTTTATGAAGGAGCGTTGTTGCTCGAAGGCAGTCTGGAAGGCACGGCTGACTTTATCTCGAGGATGAATGAAATTATCGAAGCGGCTACCAGGAAGGCGAAAGCATGAACCGGTTTTTTCAAGGTATAACTGTAAAACAACGTGAAAGATTTAAGCGATATCAAGCCCGGTCACATCCTGGCTCTTCAAAGAAACGAGCTGACTGAGCACTACATCTACAAACGCCTTGCCGCAAGCGTCAGCGGAGTGAAAAACCGAAGGATTCTTTCCCAGATAGCTGACGATGAACTGCGTCATCATAATCTCCTGAAGGTGCATACCCGGCAGGATGTCGGGCCGAACAAGGTCAAAATCTGGTTCTTTACCTTGGTCAGCAAGCTGTTAGGGTTGACATTCGGCATCAAGCTTATGGAGATGGCGGAAAAAAACGCCGGAGATGTCTATAGCCGGCTGCCTTCTTCATTCAAAGAGGTTCAGGGCATTATCAGTGATGAGGAGGAGCATGAGCAGGCACTTATCGACCTGCTCGATGAAGATCGTCTCAAGTATACGGGATCGGTTGTTTTAGGGTTGAATGATGCTCTGGTTGAGCTTATGGGTGTTCTGGCCGGCCTGACCTTCGCGCTCCAGAATTCCCGTTTTGTTGTTCTGACCGGTATCATAACCGGTTTTGCTGCAGCCCTGTCGATGGCCGCCTCGGAGTATCTTTCCACGAAATCCGAGCCGGGCACGAAAAACCCGCTCAAGGCGGCTCTTTATACCGGGGTTGCTTATATCATGACAGTCGTTGTTCTTATAACGCCATACCTTGTTATACATTCTCTCTATGTTGCGCTTGGCACGGCTTTCATTGCCTCGGTCTGCATTATAGCGTTCTTTAATTTTTACATTTCGGTCGCAAAAGGTGTGCCGTTTAAAAAACGCTTTGCAGAGATGGTAGTTCTGAGTTTTGGGGTAGCGGTTCTGAGTTTTCTTGCCGGTATGGCTGTCAGGGTGGTTTTTGGTGTGGAGAGTTAACTGTCTGTTCTTATTCGAGCCATTGTCTCTTTCATTCCGGACTCAATCGACGATGGTTGTGAGGTATCGATGGTGACCGTGATTTTTTCTTCTTCAGCAGAAAGCGGCAGGACGTTTTGTAATTGGTCCAAAAGTATTGCGTGATCGGCTTCCGATGCATCGCGGCCGTGCTCGTGCCGTTTTCTGACTCGTTCTTCAAGCAGCTTCTCCGGAGCTTTGCAATGGAGGATAACCACCGGGCAGCCTCTCTTTTTTCCGAGTGCGATGAATCGCTCCCTTTCTTCATGGCGCAAAAACGTCGCATCGACAATAACCGTGTAACCGTTTGTCAGGCAGATCGTGGCAATCTCGCAAAGCCTTGTATAGGTGGCGTCCGAGCTTTTATCGGAATACATGGTTCTGCTTTGTTCCGGGCTGCTTTTTTCGAGGTGCTTCAGCCCGAAAAGTCTTTTGCGTTCGATATCCGAGCGGATATGAACAGCCTGCATCAGCGAGGCAAACTTTCTTGCTGCAGTGGTTTTACCGCTTCCGGATACCCCGCAGGTGATGACCAGTCCGGAAGCCCCGGGTGTGGTATAGTCAACCGCTGTCGAAACATATGAGCAGTGTTCAGCGAACGTCTTTTTTTTCTCCCCTGGATCATGTTCCTGGAGGTAACGTATCGCGGTTACCTTTGCCCGTACCATGGCCCTGTAGGTTTTGTAGAACCTGAGAAGCGGCAGCCCTTCGTAGTCCCCTGTCAGTGACAGATAATCGTTGAGAAAGTTCCAGGCGTGTTCCGGGTGTCCGCTGTGTTCGAGGTCCATTACCAGAAACGCTATTTCGCTGATAACATCGATGTTGCTCAGGGTCCGGTTGAATTCAATGCAGTCGAAAATCATGACTTTTTTTCTCCAGAGTACCATATTGCCGGTATGCATGTCTCCGTGGCACTCTCTGATACATCCGGAAGCTTTCCTGAAGGTGAACAGAGGGATTCGTCGCCTGTATTCGGTTTCAGTCCACTGTTTCAGCTTTTCGAGCAGCTCTGCCTCGTGCCGGTTTCTGTTCAGGCGTTCGGTTTCAGTGAAGTTATCCCGAACCGGCTTGACGAGGGTTTCAGGGCGGCCATAGGGAGTGTCGGGTTCTGCCGCAGGAGTCGATTCATGGAATTCTGCAACTGTCCGGCTTATCTGGTCTATCTGCTTTCCGGTGATCCTGTTACGGGCAAGCAGGGTATCTATCTCCATGTTCCGGTCGAACTGTATCATTTTTACTGCGTAATCAATGATCCTGCCGTTTCCGCCGATCATGGTTTTGCCGGATTGTTCGGTGACGGCGACAACTTCGAGGTAGAGTTTTCGGCACAGTCTTCTGTTAAGACGAAGCTCCTCCCGGCAAAAATACTCGCGGCTTTCCAGGGTTGAAAAATCAAGGAATCCGAGGTTGACCGCTTTTTTAATCTTGTAGGCGTATGGTCCGGTTAAAAAAACCAGAGAGATATGCGTTTCGACGATACTGATTTCCTCTGTCGGATGAGGATAGGCAGAAGGATCTTGCAGCTCTTTGACGAGGTTGGCCATGATGTTCCGGAGCGTTTCCCGATATAGGCGGGCTACAACTTCTTTTTGATGACAGAAGAGGGCTCTTGTCTGGTTTAATCAGAAAAATAATTGTAAATTCGAGGTTTATTAAAATAATAATTTGTGTTCTAAAGGCAGCTCGAAAAACGAAAGCTGAAGAAAAATTAACACTGCCGGAGTTGCCCGGGAACAACACAAAGAGGTGTTCTGCATGATACAGTTGTCCAAAATTCTGTGCCCTACCGATTATTCGAAGACTTCAGACAAGGCAGTACGCTATGCAATCGAGCTTGGCAGGAAAGTCGATGCTCATGTGCGTTTTCTTCATATCATGCAGCCGGAGAACATAGCCGAGAAAACAGCATTCAGTTATGGAGTTTCGAAAAAGGGCGGAAAGGCGGATGTGGTTTCCGAGGAGTTTCGGAAGCTGTTGATGGATGAAAAGAAAAAAGGGCTTTCAGCCGATATTCTGATTCTCAGGGGAAATCCTTACGATGCGATTATTGAACAGAGCAATGTCTGGGGTGCCGACCTGCTTGTTATGGGTTCCCATGGCAGAACCGGCTTGAATCGTATCCTGATGGGCAGTGTGGCAGAAGCGGTGTTTCACGCTGTCGATGTTCCGGTTTTGCTGGTCAAACAGGAGGCCGTAGACAAGGCGACAAAAGACTACTCCTGAACAAGCTTTAAAAGCACCGGGTAATAATATCCTTAACTTCAACGTCACTCTCTATGATTACCGATGGTTTGATTCTCATGGTTGTGGGAATGGTGGTGGTTTTTCTCTTCCTTCTTCTGCTGAATGTTTTGATATCGGGGCTTTCCTGGCTTCTCAAGGATCATGCTTTGTTCGAAGAAAAACAGCTGCTTGAGGCAGAGGCGGCAAAAAGAAAGAAAAAGAATACAGTAAAACCGGGTCCTGTTCCCGTGGCTGCCGGAGGCGAAGATCCCGGCAGGATTACCGCAGTTATCGCTGCAGCGGTTCACGCTCACAGGAACCGGTGATGTTTTGTGCCAATTATCTAATAATCATCAATAACTAATTACGAATTACGAAAAAAAGCCCATGAAAAAGATAAAGTTTATGGATGTGTCCTTTCGTGACGGGTTTCAGTCCTGTTACGGGGCGAGGGTAAAAACCGATGATTTTCTGCCGGTGCTTCAGGCAGCTGTTGATGCAGGTACGGATAACTTTGAAATCGGGGGAGGCGCCCGTTTCCAGAGCTTGTATTTTTACTGCCAGGAAGATGCGTTTGATATGATGGACGCTGCCAGAAAAGTTGTCGGACCGGATATCAACCTGCAGACCCTCTCTCGAGGGGCAAATGTCGTCGGGCTGGTTTCACAGTCGCGGGATATCATTGATCTGCACGCCAAAATGTTCAAGAAGCACGGGATTACAACTATCCGCAACTTCGATGCGCTGATGGATGTCCGCAATATTGCCTATTCGGGTCAGTGCATTCACAATGCCGGTGTAAAGCACCAGGTTGTTATTGCCCTGATGGGGCTTCCTCCGGGCCTGAATGAGAACTACTGTCATACACCG
>JAKSCY010000117.1 GCA_022360355.1 Chlorobiales bacterium | reverse complement strand
GCAACTCAACAAAGCCAAAACCAACTACCTTCAGGCTGTCTACGATTACCTCATCGCCCGTGTCGAATGTGACAAAGCCCTTGGCAGGACTGCAAGACCGGCAGATGATCTCTAAGGGCACCTCTATTTATTTATTCCGCGCTTCAATTGCCTCGTTGAGCGGATAGAAAGGGGTTTCCGCTCATGACAATAATAGAGGTGCCCTAAGTTGCTTTCTTGACGGTTGAGCGGAAATTAACGGTTAGACAGTCAGGCTGTCTGCACGACGTTTTCTGAGTACATATTTTTCGAATTCCACAAGAAACAGCACTGAAGAACTGACCAGCAGAATGGTGACCCAGTCTGACAGCCGAAGCGGCACTGTTGCAAACAGGGTCTGCATGAATGGGGCATAATTGAACAAAGACTGTAAGACTACGAGTATACCGATTGCATAAAGTACCGTAGGGTTGCCCAGGAGACCTTCTTTTGAAAAAACCGATCCTATGAAGAAACGGGAACTCAAGAGGTAGAATATTTCGAACATGACAAGTGTGTTGACGGCGACGGTTCGTGCCATGTCATGAGAATACCCGGCTTTTTCATACCAGAGAAAGAGTCCAAAAGTACCGCTCAGCAAAATAAGCGAAACATACACGATCCTCCAGACGATAAAACCCGAAAGGATTGGCTCGCCAGATTTCCTTGGTTTTCGTTCCATGACATTGTCCTCGGCTTTTTCAAACGCGAGGGTGAGTGCAAGCGTTACCGCTGTGACCATGTTGACCCAGAGAATCTGTACTGCTGTGACGGGCAGCGTATAGCCCAGCGCTACGGCGAAAAGTATACTGAGTGCCTCGCCTCCGTTGGTCGGCAGGACAAAAAGGATGGATTTCTTCAGGTTGTCATATACCGTGCGTCCCTGTTCAACGGCACTGGCTATAGTTGCAAAATTGTCGTCGGCAAGTATCATTTCAGCTGCTTCTCTGGAGACTTCTGTTCCTTTTTGTCCCATTGCAATTCCGACATCGGCCCTTTTCAGTGCAGGGGCGTCATTGACGCCGTCTCCTGTCATTGCTACAACGGAGCCATTGGACTGGAGAGCCTTGACCAGCCTGATTTTATGTTCGGGGCTGCTGCGAGCGAATACGTCGATACTGTTAACGTTTTGCTGCAGTTCCTCATCACTCATCGTTTCAATTTCCGTTCCTGTCAGAGCTGTCAATCCGTCTCCGATGCCGGTCATTTTTCCGATGGCTCTGGCGGTATCGACATGATCGCCGGTGATCATCTTTACGCGGATACCTGCCTGCTGACAGCGCTTGACCGCCATGATGGCCTCATCTCTCGGAGGATCGATCATGCCGACGATCCCGATCAACGTCAGTCCTGATGCAACGTCCTGAAATGTGAGTGTCCCCTGGTCAGGCGTTGTTTTTTTGCAGGCTATGGCCAGCAGCCGCTGACCCTCGGCAGCCATTTTTTGTGTGATGTTTTCCCAGTAATGATAATCAAGAGGTTCATCGGTTTCGCCATGCCGTTGCTGCGTACAGCGTTCAAGCACTACTTCGGGGGCTCCTTTCAGGTAGATAAACGCCCTGTCGGTGTGATCGTGATGCAGGGTTGCCATGAAGCGGTGTTCCGATTCGAACGG
>JAKSCY010000440.1 GCA_022360355.1 Chlorobiales bacterium | reverse complement strand
CTTCCTTTGGCCACGGAACCCAAAACCCTCGCCCCCCTATCCCGGATATTTCACGAGCCGAGTTGGTTGCAGATGCAAGGCGCGGGGCGCGAAGCCATAGTCACCCTATGGCGAGCGTCGCGGAACGCAGCAGATGCAGCTAAATCGGCTCGCCCAGAGGGTGAAGACCACCGAGTTTTCCTCCCAGGGACTCGGGTACAAACTGTCACCGCCTAAATTCACTCCAAAGTCAATGTAACCATCTTAATTTACTCTTTATTTTCTTTTTTTCGGCGATCTTCATGAAATATTCGGGTTAGGGTTCTTTGGCTGCCCCATGGGTCCGGGCTAGTGGTCTTCAAGATCGGCAAAGGCTCTCAGCCCGCCCAGGCTCTCGGCGCTCAGGACGGCCCGGATGATGGCCCGGGCCAGGCAGTCGGCCCCGGCCCGGCCCAGCTCGGTCAGGGCCGGGGCCTGGGGGGCGACAAAAACACCCTCTTCCTCGGGCAGCTCCCGCTCGCCGGTGGCCAGACAGAAGACGGTGTCGCCGTCGAACATGGTGTGGGCCGGGCGAATGGCCCGGGCCAGCCCGTCCTGGGCCATCTGGGCCATTTTCATGGCCTGGGCCTTGGTCAGCTTGGCGTCCACAGCCACCACCCCCAGGGTCGTGTTCCGGCCGGCCGGGTCCTCGGCCGGGCCCTCCTGATCCGGGGGGTTCAATCTGACCGCCCTTTTTCCGGCCGGTCCGAACTCCCCGTTAAGCTCCAGCCGGATCTCCCAGGGCCGGCCCGTGGCCGGATCGATCACCGAGCCAAAGGGGTTGACCGCGGCCAGGGCCCCGACCATGAGCCCAGAAGGGAGCAGCTCGCTGGCCGTGCCCAGGCCGCCTTTCAGCCCTCCTTTCAGACCTCCGGCCGAGGCTCCGGTCCCGGCCCCTTTGCTGCCCATCTCCACCGCCCCGTCGTGGGCCGCCCGGCAGGCCGCCCTCCCCCACTCCGGCCCCACCGGGGGGATGAGGCTTTTGCCCCGGCTCAGGTCGTAAAGGACCGCGGCCGGGACAATGGGCGCCACCCGCCCTTGATCCAAAGGAAAGCCCAATCCCCTTTTGGCCAGCCAGTCCACCACCCCCTGGGCCGCGGCTAGCCCGTAGACCGAGCCCCCGGCCAGGACCACGGCCTGAACCTGCTCCACCAGGTTGATCGGATCAAGGAGGTCGGTCTCCCTGGTTCCCGGGGCCGAGCCCCGGACGTCGACCCCAGCCACGGCCCCTTGCGGGGCCAGGACCACCGTCACTCCGCTGACCGCCTCCTGATCGGTGAAGCTGCCCACCAGGAGGCCCTTGATGTCGGTGATGGCGTTCTTTGGTCCGGCTTGGGCCACTCCTGCCTCCGTCTCTACGTCTTTGAATATCCGTTCCCGGCTTTGACTCACCCAGATTACCCGCTGCCAAAGAACTAGTAAAGTCCGGGACGGACCCGGCCGGTTCTCTTGACACCTGCTATCAAGCATGATAATTAGCCCCAACTGCTTGATAAACGCCGATCCAAGCCGGCCCCCCACAAGCCCAACCAAGGAGTTCTCAAGATGGCCAACACCAATTATCTCTTTACCTCCGAATCGGTCACGGAGGGCCATCCGGACAAGGTGGCCGACCAGATCTCCGACTCGGTCCTGGACGCCATGCTCAAGGATGACCCCCATAGCCGGGTCGCCTGCGAGACCCTGGTCACCACCGG
>JAKSCY010000546.1 GCA_022360355.1 Chlorobiales bacterium | reverse complement strand
TCCTCGAAATATTGACATATATTCCTCCGGTTGCGCTGCTTCGCCTTCCTTGATCTCAAACCCGATTGAAGGCTTAATAATCCGGTTCCCTCACCTTTCAACCCCGCAACACTTCCGGCGTCGGGCGGGTTAGCGAAGCGTTACCCGCCTGTCGCGTCTCCCGGGATCATGCTCCCATCGGGCTCCGGCCGGAGCCCCACCCTCAACACCGGTAGCCTACCGCCCTGATCCAGCCAAATCCATCTCCGAATTAGCCCCTCTATCTCTTCACCGGCCTCCCTGATGACTCCCTGAACCTCCGGCCTCGCCTTGTTAATCGAGCCTAAATCGTCATTGCGAGCCGGCCTTTAACCGGCGCGGCAATCTGCTCCAATCCCCTCCTCGGTTCGCCTTGTCTTCACCGCCTGCCAAAACCACCCTCCGTCCCCTCTCCCCCTTTTAAGGAGGTTGGGGTGAGGGGGTTTTTAAAATGATTATAACATGTTGAAAGTGGTGCCAGGGTCACACCCCTGGCACCACGATGGCCCCATGACAGGCAATCACCGCCCAATCCACCCCCACCTCACCTCTCTTTTTCCTTTCTCTTTCATCAACCTTCATGAAATATTTAACTCACGATCCACCAATCAATCCCCACAACACCGGAGGCGCATCATGGGTCACTTGGAGGTCCGGACCGGCTCCCGCCAGGAGCTGGTCAACATCACCGCCCAGGTTCAAGCCGAGGTGGAGCGGCTGGGCCTGACCGACGGCTTCTGTCTGGTCTATGTCCCTCACACCACGGCCGGGGTGACCATCAACGAGGGAGCCGATCCCACGGTCAAGTCCGACATCATCATGGCCTTGGATAGAATCGTCTCCGACTCCTGGCCCTATCGCCACGGCGAAGGCAACTCCCCGGCCCATGTCAAGTCATCCCTGATGGGCCCCTCGGTCCTTATCCCGGTGGAGGGGGGAAGGCTGACCTTAGGCACCTGGCAGGCGGTCTTTTTCTGCGAGTTCGACGGGCCCAGAAGGCGAAGGGTGAGAGTCAGCCCGGGTATTTCATGAGCTAATCCG
>JAKSCY010000342.1 GCA_022360355.1 Chlorobiales bacterium | reverse complement strand
TAGGCAAACTGTTTAACTCCTTTCTTTTTTAGTGATTACTACATTTAATTGTTTATCCAACGATCGTTAGATGACCGTAATGGTTTTTCCTTCAATTTTAAAGCGTACTTCCCCGGTTTCTGCCAAAGCTTCGAGTAAGCTGATCAAACTTGCATTCCGGGGTATGGAACCGTTGAAATGCTGTACAACCGTTTTTTCATAGACCACCTCTACATCATACCAACGGGCAATTTGCCGCATGATGGTTTGTATATCGCTACTGTGAAAGATGAATACGCCATTTTTCCATGCCACGACCTCAGTTACATCCACCATTTCCACGCTTAGTTGGTTATTCTGATCCAGAGAGGCCTGTTGGCCCGGACTTAGTGAAGAGGAGACTGAGGGACTAACCTGCCCGTCCGGTTTATCCGCCGCGGTGGACAGGGGAGAGGAAGATACGCTGACGCGGCCTTCCAGTAAGGTGGTCCTGATTATGCTTTCATCCTCATAGGCATTTACATTGAAATGCGTCCCCAGTACTTTTATTTCTGCCCTGTTATTTACGTTGACAATAAAAGGCATAGCCGGATTGTGGGCAATTTCAAAATACACTTCACCCCTCACCTCCACCTTACGATTTTTTCCGGTAAAAGCCGTTGGAAATTTTATGGATGAAAAAGCATTGAGCCAGGCCTTGCTGCCGTCAGGCAGCACCAACATTTGCTCTCCTCCGCGTGGGGTATTGAGTACATTATAAGCCACCGGCATAGCAATGGAATCCTTTGATGAATAGGGTGTAATGGATGAAGAGTGATCCACTTCATAAACGAGTTGAGTGCCTGACCTCATGACGGCTGTCTGGCCTTGTTGAGCCAGTATACCGGAAGTAGTACTGTCAAGAACCAGTATCTGTCCATCAGCTAAGGTAAGGGTAGCTTTATTCCCACCGGGCTTAATATCAAACTGAGCAGCAACTTTTTGAGAAGCACCGATAATATTATGGGGTTCATCCGGCTTCAACAGAAAAATGGAAAGCGTGGCTAAAAGGATAAGTATTGCCGCAGCGGCAGCAATTCGTACACGATATATACTAAATCCGG
>JAKSCY010000083.1 GCA_022360355.1 Chlorobiales bacterium | reverse complement strand
GGCGGGGTATATGAGTTCTCCCTTACTGATCGGACATGTGGCTCAGCTGTCCGGCTATGGCACCTATTGGGCCGGCAAGACTCAGATGGCAGGCAGCTATGAACGGCATGGCTTTGATGAAGGTTGTTTCACGCCCGGGGGTTTGTCTGACAAGGATAATCCCTACACCGATTTTAAACATGAGTATAAAAAGATTGACGGCACGCGGACCTTGATTAACGTGGACACCGGTGAACCGGTGGACACATACATGCAGCATGGTTGGTACTGGTACCCGCACGTCAAGCTGATGAATCATCCCAGTGATCCGGGCAAAACGGTCTGGTGGCCCAACACCCCGCAGGCCCGGCAGGAATTCGGTCTACACACCTATGGCCCGGATGTGGAGCTGGATTTTGTCTTCGATTTCATTGAACGCAAGCACGAAGAGGGCAAACCATTCTTCGTCTACCATACCACCCATCTAGGCCATGATGCCTTCAATTGGTTTGATCCGGACAACCAAAGCAAGTGGCCCGGTACGCCGATTGTGGAATGGGACGGGAAACAATATATACGCATAAAGCCAAAGATAACCGGTGACAACGGGTTATATGATACGCATGGGACTGTCACGGAGTCAGGGATTCACCACCACATCAATTACATCGATTATCAGTTCTGGCTCTATGAGCAGAAGCTCAAGACGTTGGGGCTTGCCGACAATACGGTGTTTATCTTCTGCGCCGACAACGGGACGAGTGGTTACGGCAAGAATAGTGGCGAAAAACAAAAGGGGTGTCACATCCCCATGATCATCTATGCACCGGGTATGGTAAAGCAGGGCGAACAGGATGTGCTGATGAGTGTGGCCGATATCTTGCCGACGGTTGCGGATCTGGTTGGTTTCCAGATGCCTGCGGACTACGAGATCAACGGCGAGAGTATCGTGCCCTTCCTGTTTACCGGTAAGCGTGAACACCGCGAATGGATCTACTGTCACCGTGGACCGGAACAGCTCATCCGAGGCAAGAAGGTACTCAAGGACGGCCGAGATAAATGGTGGGACGTGACGGGTGATCCCTCGGATCTTATCAGCTTTGACGAAATCAAGGATTGGCG
>JAKSCY010000295.1 GCA_022360355.1 Chlorobiales bacterium | reverse complement strand
TTGTAAAATAACAATCTCTGTTGTAGATTGAGACCAGACAAAAGAGTTCTTTCCATATAGTTTTCGGTTTATCATCCAGAAAGGTGGAGGGAGTGGCCCTGAGAAGCCTTGGCAACCGTCAGTAATGATTGGTGCCAATTCCATCCCGGACATGCTGTGCGGGGAAGATGATTGTGTGTACATTCTGTGTGTTCATATCATTTTCTTCTTTTTCCTTCCCGGTTAAATCTTCTCCCCGCTTCCCCAGCAGGATGATTGCTTTAATCATCTATTATCGTATGCAATGAGTCAGTTACATTCCTCCTGCCGTTTTGAGACGCTTCAGGTACATGCGGGTCAGGAGCCTGATCCGGTAACCAAATCCCGGGCTGTTCCGATTTATCAGACAACATCATATGTTTTTGACAATGCGGAACATGGCGCCAGCCTGTTCGCTCTCAAGGAGCCTGGAAATATCTATACCCGGCTCATGAATCCCACTACGGATGTTCTTGAAAAGCGACTGGCGGCTCTTGAGGGAGGTAAAGCCGGGCTGGCAGTTGCAAGCGGTCATTCAGCGCAGTTCATTGCATTGAACAATTTGTGTCAGGCGGGTGATTCGATTGTCTCTTCCAGTTTTCTTTATGGAGGGACCTATAACCAGTTTAAGGTATCTCTTCCAAGGTTAGGGATCAATGTCAGGTTTGCAGAGAATCTCAAGCCGGAAACCTTTGAAGGGCTGATTGATGAGACAACAAAAGCAGTGTACCTTGAATCCATAGGCAATCCAGCGTTTCATGTCCCGGATCTCGAGGCAATCGCGAAGGTAGCACATGACAACGGTATTCCTTTTGTAGTCGATAACACCTTCGGCTGTGCCGGATATCTTTGCCGGCCGATCGACCACGGTGCGGATATTGTGGTTGGTTCGGCGACAAAATGGATCGGTGGACATGGTACATCAATGGGGGGATTTATTGTCGACGCAGGATCTTTCGACTGGAGCAATGGAAAATTCCCTGACTTTACGGAGCCGTCGCCGGGATACCATGGGTTGAGGTTTTACGAGACATTCGGTGACGTTGCTTTTATAATCAGGGCGAGAGTGGAAGGGCTTCGGGATTTCGGGCCGGTTGTCAGTCCATTCAATTCATTTATGCTGCTGCAGGGGCTTGAAACCCTTTCGCTTCGTGCCCAGCGCCATGCTGACAACACTATGGCACTTGCGTTGTGGCTGCAGGAACATCCTGCCGTTGCATGGGTCAACTATCCGGGTCTTTCCACTCATCCTACGTATAAGAGTGCGAAAAGATATTTGAAGAACGGTTATGGCTGCGTTTTGGCATTCGGTGTTAAAAAAGGTTATGAAGGTGCTGTTCAGTTTATCAACAACGTAAAACTGGCCAGCCATCTTGCCAATGTCGGTGACGCCAAGACTCTGGTAATTCATCCGGCATCAACAACGCATCAGCAGTTGAGCCAGGAGGAACAGGTCGCAGCAGGGGTTGGCAGGGATATGATCAGGGTTTCGGTGGGTATCGAGCATATAGAGGATATAAAGATGGATTTTGAACAGGCATTCTCTGAATGACACCGCTATTAATTTGTTGCGCGCCATGATCACTTCGTTGGCCGGTGCTCGAAATCCTCATGCACTCGCGTGTACACTCCGGTTTCTGTGCTCCGTCCGCCTTGTACTCAAGGCGCTCACGACAATTAATAGCGGTGCCAAGAACAATGAAACATAAACTTTGAAAACGATCAACAGGGAATGGAGTATATCGATAGCATATCAGAAAAAACAGGATTTTTTGTCAGCCGTAAACCTTTCAGCCTTGAGCTTGGAGGTGAACTGCCTGAAACAACCATTGCGTATCGTACCTGGGGGGCTTTGAACCGGGAGCGAAACAATGTTGTGCTCGTCTGTCACGCCCTGACCGGCTCGGCAGATGCCGATATCTGGTGGGATGGAATGTTCGGAGAAGGAAAAGGGTTTGACGATACAAAGGATTTTATTATCTGCAGCAATGTGCAGGGAAGCTGTTACGGTACGACCGGTCCTCTGTCTCGAAACCCCTTGACAGGCAAGAGTTACGGCCCCGACTTTCCCGCTATTACCATACGTGACATGGTCAGGCTGCAGCGGCTGTTGCTCGATGAACTCGGTATCGAACAGGTGAAGCTGGCTGTCGGTGCTTCGCTTGGCGGAATGCAGGTGCTGGAGTGGGGCTGCATGTTCCCCGACAAGGTGAACGCGCTCATGCCCATGGGCATATCCGGAAGGCATTCGGCATGGTGTATAGCACAGAGCGAGGCACAGCGTCAGGCAATTATCGCTGACCGTGACTGGAAGGAAGGATGGTATGATCCTCAGGCGCAACCGGCAAGAGGTCTGGCGGCAGCCCGCATGATGGCGATGTGCTCGTACCGGAGTTTCGACAACTTTCAAGGCCGTTTCGGGCGCGACAAGAGAGACGAAAAGACCTTCCAGGCGGAAAGCTATCTTCGCTATCAGGGGGAAAAACTCGTCAACCGCTTTGACGCCAATACCTACATCACCCTTACGAGGGCTATGGATTCCCACGACCTTTCGCGCGGAAGAGGGGAGTACAACCGGGTGCTTGAATCTTTTGCCATGCCGGTCAAAGTGCTTTCCATCACATCCGATATTCTCTACCCCAAAGAGGAGCAGGAGGAGCTTGCGCGGCATATTCCCGACAGCCGTATCGAGTACCTC
>JAKSCY010000098.1 GCA_022360355.1 Chlorobiales bacterium | reverse complement strand
GGCAGCAGGCCCGCGGCGTGGATGACCTCCTTGGGCGGATAGAGGCCGACCTTGGTCTCAATGATGAAACGCCCGCCGGAGTTCCTCTCCAGAAGCTTCTGAAAGCGGGGGTAGGGGTGGAAGGACCAGGTGTTGGCCGCCGGTCCGGGGTTGGTGGCAAAGGTCCAGGTAACCTTCTCGCCTTCGGCGGCCCGGGCCCCGCCGACCATCATCGGGATGATCAGAATCAGGCCCAGGCCAAGGCCGCCGATTAACCTCCAAAACCCTGCTCTTGTCATTCCCTTGTCCTCCTTCTTGTAGTTTGGGGTAAAAGACCGACCCGGGAGCCGCCCCGGCAACCGTCCCCTACCCGGCCTTTTGGCCCGTCCGGGTTATGGCCCCGGACCGACCTCCCGACCGTTCCCGGACAGGCGCTACGGCTCACCAACCAATTATAAACCAATATGCAACCAATTCAACCCATCAAACAACCAAACAAGACCAATGTCAAGAGTAAACATCCTTGACCCTGATTAAGTGGGGAAAATTGATTGAACCAATAAAAAATTGGTTGCAATTGAAATTACTCTGAGGTAGGAGATGGTTATGGAAGGCAACCGATCGGACCACGAAGCCAGACTCCGGCGGATGATCGAGAAGGGCGATCTCGCCCCGGACCATCGTCTTCCGCCGGAGCGGACCCTGGCCAAGAATCTGGGGCTGTCCAGGGCGGCCTTGCGCAAATCCCTGGCCCTTCTGGAGTCGGAGGGGTTGATCTGGCGTCACGTGGGCCGGGGGACCTTTGTCGGGGCCAGGCCCGAGCCCGGCGGGGTCGACACCGGCCATCTGGCCGAGGTGACCTCCCCGGCCGAGATTATGGAGGTCAGGCTGGTGATCGAGCCCAAGATCGCGGCCATGGCCGCCATGCGGGCCACCAGGCAGGAGATGAAGCAGATGGCCAAGGCCGTTCACCGCTCGGAGACGGCCTCCGGCTTTGAGGAGAACGAGAAGTGGGATCTCATTCTCCATGAGATCATCGCCCGGGCCACCAACAACCACCTCCTGACCGCCCTTTTCAAGACCACCAACGAGCTGCGCCGGGGCGAGAACTGGGGACGGATGAAGGAGGCCAGCCTGACCCCGGACCGGTGGCAGGAGTACGCCCGCCAGCATCATGAGCTGGTGGCGGCCATCGAGGACAGGAACGCCCCCCTGGCCGAGGAGATAATGCGGAGCCATCTGGAGTCGGTCCGGCGCAACCTTCTCCAGGGCTCCTGATCGCCTCTCGAAACCATCTCAATCCAGGCGTATACCCGTTTGTGCGGCACCTTTGGCCACGCTGGGCGGCTAGCCTCCTTTCCGGACCTGGATTTTTGAGGTGAAAAAAGCATCCCTCCCGGCTTATAGTAGCCTCGTTAGCCCGGATATTTCATGAAGATCGCCAAGGGAAATGACAATAATGAGCAAATTAAAATATTTACGTTGCCTTTGGATAAATTT
>JAKSCY010000622.1 GCA_022360355.1 Chlorobiales bacterium | reverse complement strand
TATCATCAAGGAAGGCTACAGCACAACACGGTGCGTGGAATCCGGAGGCCCCGAACCAGGTGTCGGCTGCGCCGGGCGCGGTATCATTACTTCGGTGAACATGCTCGAACAGCTCGGAGCCTACGATGACGAGTGGGACCTTGACTATGTTTTTTACGATGTACTCGGTGACGTTGTTTGCGGCGGATTCGCCATGCCTATCCGTGATGGGAAGGCAGAAGAGATCTATATCGTCGTGTCCGGGGAAATGATGGCAATGTATGCAGCCAACAACATCTGCAAAGGCATTCTGAAATATGCCGATGCAGGCGGTGTCCGGCTCGGAGGCCTTATCTGCAACAGCAGAAAGGTAGACAACGAAAAGGAAATGATTTCCGAGCTCGCCCGCCAGCTCGGAACACAGATGATTCATTTCGTTCCACGCGACAACATGGTACAGCGAGCCGAGATCAACCGGAAAACCGTGATCGATTTCGACCCGTCACACTCACAGGCTGATGAATACCGGACTCTCGCTAAAAAAATCGACGACAACGACATGTTCGTTGTCCCAAAACCACTTGAGATTGACGAACTCGAAAAACTTTTGATTGAATTCGGTATTGCAAACTAAAAAAACAAAGGAGCCACCAACATGCTAATGATCAGAGCCATTGTCCGGCCAGCCAAAGCACAGGATGTGATGCAGGGGTTACTTGATGCAGGATACCCTGCCGTCACAAAGATTCCGGTAGTAGGACGTGGAAAACAGCGCGGCCTCAGGGTAGGAGATGTCGTCTACGATGAACTGCCGAAGGAAATGCTTGTAACGGTCGTTCCGGACGCAGATAAACAGTTCGTCCTTGATGCTGTCATGATGAATGCAAGGTCACAGGGGGAGGGCAAATTCGGTGATGGAAAAATCTTTGTTTCCAGGGTCGAAGAGGTCTACACCATCAGTACGGGAATGCTGGAAAGCGAGCCTGAAATGGCGGAACCAGAGGAGGCGGAATGAAAGAGATAATTGCAATTATACGGATGAAAAAAATGAATGAGACCAAGCAGGCGCTCATCGATGCGGGCATCTCTTCATTTACCGCCCTGGGGCGAGTCCTGGGAAGAGGCAAAGGACAAGTGCATTTCGACATTCTTCAGGGTGCGGAAGAAGGTTACCCTGAAGCGATCGAGCAGCTTGGCAATGCACCGCGTCTTGTGGCCAAAAGACTTGTGGCAATTGTG
>JAKSCY010000594.1 GCA_022360355.1 Chlorobiales bacterium | reverse complement strand
TAATAGTCGCCCGTATTCTCAGGCAATAATTGGACGTTAGCCTTGAAGGAGAGACACAATGAAATGCACAGCCCTTTCTCTGCGTACCGTTTGTTTTCTGGTTGTCGTTTTAGGCGTAATCCACAGCGTTCAAGCCCTGGAACTATCCGGCCGCTGTTATAGCGGTACAAAGCCGGATCAGAGTACGGAACTCCAGGGCGTTGACTTGACCTTATACGGTGCTGCTTCGGCGGGGGGGGCCCGCGATCAACTTGATACCTACACCACCGGCTCCAGCCAGCCCAACGGTTGGTATAAGTTGACCATCGTGGAGGGATATGAACATTACTTCATCGAAGCGAGTACCCCATCGGGGTATACCTTTGATGATGCTTCCTCGGTGGATGGTACGGTCTCAGGAAACGAGATTCACTACAGTACAGAAAGCGCTCCCCTTGAGAATCAAACACTGACCGGTAATAAGTTTTGGTTTATACCCGATACCCCGGACAACAATCCCCCTGTTGCCGATGCCGACGGCCCCTACATGGGCCAATTGAGCCAGACGATTACCTTGGATGGATCGGGCTCCTACGATCCCGATCCGGGGGATTCGATTGTCAGCTACGAATGGGATTTAGACAACAACGGCCAATACAACGATGCGACGGGTGTGAATCATTCCTGGCTGTGGAACAGTGTCGGCACACACACCATCGGCCTGAGGGTCACGGACCAGTCCGGAGAAACCGACACGGATACCTCAACGGTGACGATTGAAGAGGGGGAGCCCGAAACAGGAGTACTGGAAGGATACAAACGCGATGCCGATACCGGTCAGGGGCTAGCCGGCTGGCGCATCTATATCGACTTGAATGGCAACGGCCAGTGGGACGGAAGCGAACCGAGTGCCGAGACGGACGGAAGCGGTTTCTACCACATCCCGAATGTAGAACCTGGGACCTACCGCGTTTGCGAAGTGATGCAACCCGGCTGGCAGAGCGAAGCCCCCTGTATCGATGGCGTCAGCATTGTGGCGGATACCACCACCACGCAGGACTTCCACAATCGGCGCGAAGGGGGGGGGAGGAGGAGTATGACTTCGGCGATGCGCCGGACCCGACCTATCCCACGATTCTGGCCCAGAACGGTGCACGTCATACCATCGATCCGGATGTCTTTTTGGGCATGCGTATCGATGGCGAGTCAAACGGCCAACCCACAGCCAATGCCGAAGGCGACGATAACGACGGTATGGATGATGAAGACGGCGTGGTCTTTACCTCGACCTTAACGCCCGGTACTACGGCTTCAGTGACTGTCACGGCTTCGGTCCCGGGACTCCTATACGGCTGGATCGACTTCGATCGGAACGGCAACTTTGAGATGCCGCGTGATTATGTATTTTCCGGTCAGCTGCTCTCGGCGGGTCCGAACGTCTTGGGTATGGCCATTCCCGCCGATGCTGCACCGGGGCTGACTTTTGCACGTTTTCGTTTCTCGCGGGATTCAGTCCTTGATCCCGAAGGTCCGGCGCCCAACGGTGAGGTCGAGGACTATCAGGTGGAGATCGTGGATGGGGGGGGAACGGATAAGG
>JAKSCY010000389.1 GCA_022360355.1 Chlorobiales bacterium | reverse complement strand
TTTTCAAGGGGGTCTACCTCACGTTGAGGAAAAATGAAGCAGCGGGAGTGCTGGTACAGAAGACCGGCGAGGTTGGAGACGGTATTCCTATGGGGAGACGGAGGCTAGGGAGTTAACCCATGGCGGCTGTAAAGGAAGTAAAAGTTGCTCTCGCAGGTAATCCGAACTGCGGCAAATCCTCATTGTTCAATGTGCTGACCGGATCGCATCAGAAGGTCGGGAACTTTTCCGGTGTAACGATTGAAAAATATGAGGGATATGTCGATTACAGGAATTACAGGATACGATTCGTTGATCTTCCCGGTACTTACTCTCTCACGGCCTACTCGCCTGAGGAACTTGTTACAAGAAACTACCTGATTGAAGAATCCCCGGATATCGTTGTCAATGTCCTTGAAGGGCCGAATCTTGAAAGGAACCTGCTGCTCACAACCCAGTTGATGGAGATGGAGGTTGACCTTGTTGTTGCGCTCAACATGTACGATGAGGTCGAGGCTCAGGGGATAGAGATAGAAGTCAAGCAACTGCAACAGTTGCTCGGCTGCCATATCGTGCCCACATCGGCAAAGAAAAAACAGGGAATAGAGTCTCTTCTCGACCATGTCATCCGTGTGTATGAAGGGGACATCGAGGTAAAGAAAAACAAGCTTGGCTTCAGACCCGAGGTTGACAGGGCTATCGAAGCGATTGCCGAACTTCTCTCCCATGAACCCGAGCTGGGCAAGTACAATCTTCGCTGGCTGGCGACAAAACTGATCGAGAACGACAAAGAAGTTTACAGCGTTGTCAGGCAGTATCCTGTATGGGTAAAGACCGAGTTGATTCTTCAGCATGCCATGCAGGAAACGGAAGCGGTCTACAAAACTGATCCGGAAATCATCATTACCGAAGACAGGTATGCTTTCATCCGGGGTGCCATGCAGGAATGCGTGAAACTGGCGCGAGACAAAAAGCTGTCCCTTACCGACTATATCGACCTTGTTGTACTGAACCGGGCACTCGGTCTTCCGATTTTTCTGTTCGTTGTCTGGGTGATCTTTCATATGACATTTACCCTCGGTACCCCGATGATGGAGGGGCTTGACTATCTGTTCGGTGTACTTGCCGCCACTGTTTCCCCCCTTCTGCCGAATGAAACTTTGCGTTCGGTTCTTGTTGACGGTCTCATTGCCGGAGTCGGCGGTGTGCTCATCTTTCTGCCGAATATTGTTTTGCTTTTTATCGGTCTCTCTTTTCTTGAAGCTTCAGGGTATATGGCCCGTGCTGCGTTTGTCGTTGACAAGGTTATGCACCGTTTCGGTTTGCACGGCAAATCATTTATTCCAATGATCACGGGGTTCGGCTGTTCGATTCCTGCAATCATGGCGACAAGAACGCTCAAGAGCCGCTCCGACCGTCTCGCGACAATCATGATTATTCCCTTCATGAGCTGCGGCGCCAAACTTCCGGTGTATGTTTTGCTTGCCGGTGCATTTTTCGAACCTGCAGCGGCTGCCAATGTTATGTTCGGTATCTATATGCTCGGTATACTTGTCGGTTTGTTTTCAGCGCTGGTCATGAAAAAAACCGTTCTTAAAAGCGAGTCGGAGCCCTTTGTCATGGAGTTGCCGCCCTACCGCTGGCCTACCCTGCGCTCGGTGCTTTTGCAGGCAAAGATCAAGGCGATGATGTATATCAGAAAAGCCGGGACAATTATCCTTCTTGCTGTGCTTCTGATCTGGACATTCAGCAACTATCCGAAAAATCCGGAGCTTGATGCCGCACTTGACCGGGAAATAGCGTCCATTGAACAAACGGTCGCTGACCGGACGGAAAAAGAGGCTGCGATTATCGAGGCTGAAAACAGGACGAGCGCAAGTCAGCTCGAATATTCACTGGCGGGCAGGGCTGGGAAACTCCTTGAGCCGGTTATACAGCCTCTCGGGTTTGACTGGAGAATAGGCATTGCTCTGGTAACAGGGCTTGCGGCAAAAGAGATCGTGGTTTCGACGATGGGGACAATTTACTCGCTCGGCGAGACTGATGAGACATCATCTGAGCTGAAAACCATCCTCAAGAGCGATCCTGCTTTCGATCAGGCAACCGCTCTGAGCCTTATGGTGTTTGTGCTGCTCTACATTCCCTGTGTCGCAGCTGTCGGTGTCATGAGAAAAGAGATCGGGGAATGGAAATCTGTTGCTTTCTATGGAACCTATGCGCTCGTGGCGGCATGGATCTTTTCATTCATTTCCTATCGCTTGGCTCAACTGCTGTTGTAGGCTGCTCCTCGCCATCTTCCACTGTGACCAGTCCGTTTTCTTCGGCAAAAGCAATGATGTCGTCAATGCCGAGCTGCATATTGACCGGTGATCCGTCAACCATGCGCAGGGTCACGGCCGGATGTTTTGCCTGATGTTCTTCCATTGCCTCCTGCCAGTGGTGATGTATGGCAGGGTCAAGC
>JAKSCY010000799.1 GCA_022360355.1 Chlorobiales bacterium | reverse complement strand
ACTCCAACGTCAAGGTCTACTCGGCCGGCTACCCGGACTGGAAGGCCAAGTACGGGGCCGGGGTGGGGATGGCCTCGGCCGGGTCCAAGATCGCGGCCAAAAGGGAGTTCAAGGCCGGGACCGAGGAAGGTTCCATTGACTGGGCCGTCTTTGACGAGCTGGTGGCCAAGAAGCCCGACTCGGTGATGCTGATCGACGTCCGCGAGCCGTCCGAGTTCGAGGCCGGCCACCTGGCTACGGCGGTCAACATCCCCTCCGACGACCTGGAGAAGAAGCTGGCTAAGATGAAGGTCGACAAGCCGATCATCTTCATCTGCTCCACCGGGGCCCGGTCCGGGGAGGCCTTTTATATGGTTCAGGATCTGAGGCCTGATTTGGCCGCCAAGACCTACTACGTGGAGGCTGAGATCGCCTACGAGAAGAGCGGCAAGTACAAGCTGACCAAGCCTAAGTAAGCTATAACCCCCGTTTATCAATCTCCGGCGGCTTAGGCTTATTCAGCCGGGCCGCCGATGCTTTTTAGGGAGGGTCGGGAGAACGGATGAAAGGGTTCATCAACAGGTCATTGTGCCTCCTGGTGCTCTTGGGACTGGGATTGTTTGCTTCCGGCGGAGAGGCCCGGGCCGATGAGACCGGCCGGCCCGGCTGGTGGGACCGGGCCCAGGCCCAGGCCAAGGAGGGCGGCTACGGGCTGATCACCACCCCGGAGTTGAAGGAGCTCTATGATAAGGGCCGAAACTTCCTGGTCCTGGACGTCCGGCCCGATTACGAGTTCCAGGCCGGCCATCTGCCCCGGTCCCTCAATCTGGAGTTCCACCTGGGCGACCGGAGCCGGCTGAGCCAGGCTAAGAGGGAGGTCCTCCTCTCCCTGCTGGGGCCGGACAGGGAACGGGTGATCGTGATCTACTGCCGGAGCTACGCCTGACTCCGGAGCGAGATCGCGGCCCGGTGGGCCGCCAGCCTGGGTTACCACAACGCCCGACGCTACCCGCCCGGCCACCAGGGCTGGTACGCCTTCCACCACCCCGGAGAGAAGCCCAAGCCTCCGGCCGGGCTCCGGCTGGGGGATATCTTCCCCTCCTGTCGGTTGATGCTCCTGGGCCGCCGGGCCGACAAAGATTACCTGGGGCTTAAGGAGGAGGCCAAGAGCTTTGCCCTCCGGGACCTGACCGTCCCTTTTCTCCTGGTGGAGGTCTACAACGAGCTCTGCTTCACCTGCCAGGAGGAGATGCCCACCTTCAACGACCTCTTCCGGGCCATCAAGGCCGACGGGGAGCTTAAACACCGGCTGAAGATGATCGGCCTGAGGGTCGGCTCCACCCCCCGGGCGGTGGTCAAGTTCCGGCGGGAGAAAGGGGTTCTTTTCCCCCTCTTTGCCGACCACCACCGGGAGATCTTTGATTGTT
>JAKSCY010000558.1 GCA_022360355.1 Chlorobiales bacterium | reverse complement strand
CACTCCCTGATTGCTTCATCACCGGCAAACCCGACCAGTGTGACTTTTCCGTCCTCTTCACCGGCAAGCAGACCGACGCCGCGGCCGATTTTCTCTCGAAGGAACTGTCCGAGGCTACGCAGGGTATCCGCCCCGGAATCTTCCGGTTTCATGACGAAGATCCTGCAGCCATTCACCGTATCAGCCTGCTCAAGCCGGTTGAGCGCCTGGTCGAGGAGCAGTGAAAGCCGCATGTCCTGCACCTCTTTGTCAAGCGTTTTCCGTTCCTCCAGAAGCTCCTGAACACGGCCGGCGACACTTTCTTCGCCGCCTGTTTTAAGCAGCTGACGAACCTGCTGCAGCTCCTGGTACTCGCTCCAGAGCAGTTCCTCGGCAGCTTTTCCGCTAATTGCCTCGATGCGGCGGATGCCGGATGCAATGGAAGATTCATTGATGATTTTAAACAACCCTATCTTACCGACATTGCTCACATGCGTTCCGCCGCACAACTCCATCGATACGCCCGGCACTTCCACAATCCGCACACGGTCCGCATACTTGTCGCCAAAAAACGCAAGCGCTCCTTTTTCAAGCGCCTCTTCGTAGGGAACATCGGCATGTTTGACCAGTTCGGCAGCCTCGCGGATACGTTCGTTCACTTCGGCCTCAACCGCCTCGAGTTCGCGCTGGGAAACTTTCTCGAAATGGCTGAAATCGAAACGCAGCCTCTCAGGCCCTACCAGCGAACCTTTCTGCTGGACATGCTCTCCCAAAACCTTTCTCAGGGCCGCATGCAAAAGATGTGTCGCAGTGTGATTACGCTCCGTCGCTTCTCTGGACTCCCGGTCAACCTGCGCACGGGCCAGGAAAGCGCCTTCGAACGCAATACTCTCCGGCTCGATCTCTGCCCCGGTTGCACGATCGTACACCTTGCCGACAACGTGCACAACAACCTCCCCATCTTTTTGGGTATCGATAATTTCGACAGCATACTTTTCCCACTCAATACGACCCCTGTCGCCTGTTTGTCCACCGCTTTCCGCATAAAAAGGGGTGCGGTCGAGCACAAGCTGCAACTGGCCTCCTGCAACCTTTACACCGACAACCTGCGCTTCGGTATCCAGCGTTTCATAACCAAGAAAAACCGTTCGGTCTTTTTTTCCGAACCAGTGCCATTCGCCCTCATCCCCGGCAATCTGTTGCTTTTGCTTACGGTCTCTGCGTGCCCTTTCTTTCTGCTTCTGCATACAGGCCTCGAATCCATCTTCATCAATCGTCAACCCTTCCTCGGCGGCCATCAGCCTCGTCAGGTCAAGCGGAAACCCATAGGTATCGTACAGGCGAAATGCATCCTCCCCACTAATACGTTTTTGTTTCGAAGCCCCGAGCGTTGTGGTTATTTCTCCGAAAATCTCGATTCCCCTATCGAGGGTTGCCAGAAAACTCTCCTCTTCCGACCGGATGATTTTCTCGACGGTTTCCTGCTGTTTTTTCAGTTCAGGAAAAACGCCGCCCATAGTATCGGCAATAACCCCCACAAGCCGGTACAGCATAGGCTTATGACAGTCAAGTTTTCTTGCATAGCGTACCGCTCGCCGCAGAATTCTGCGCAGCACGTAACCACGGCCCTCGTTACCTGGAACAGCACCGTCAGTAATAGCGAAGGTCAGGGTTCTTGCATGATCGGCAATAACCCGCATGGCAATATCCTGATCACCATCAAGCGTAGCGTTATACTCTGTTCCGGTAATACCGGTTATCGAGTCGAACAGCGGTAAAAAAATATCGGTATCGTAGTTGGAGCTTTTCCCCTGGAGCACTGCGGTAACTCTTTCAAACCCCATACCGGTATCGACATGCTTTTTCGGCAGCGGATCAAGCGACTTGTCAGCCTTGCGGTTGTACTGGATAAACACAAGGTTCCATAATTCGATAACCCGATGAT
>JAKSCY010000013.1 GCA_022360355.1 Chlorobiales bacterium | reverse complement strand
TAAACGTTTCATCACTTCCGGAATCTTATTAACACTTTCCCTGTCATCGATATCGGCCGGGGTCATCTTCAGGAATTCTTCCCGTGAATACCCCATTCTACGGCACGCAACATCGTTAACATCCAGGCATTTGCCAGGACCTCCATCGTCATTTAATTCCCACAGATAAATTGCATCATTCGCATTGTTGAACAAAGCTCGATATTTCTCTTCACTTCTCCTGAGAGCTTCCTTTCTTTCTTCACGTTTTGATAAATCCCTCAGGGCAACAACTCTACCGCGCGAACCTCCTGCAACAATTTCTCTTCCACAAACTTCTACCGGAATCCTGGTTCCATCTTTGCGAATGCAAATAGCCTCATAGGGTTCTTCGCTGGCTGATCGGACCTTATCGTTAACCAAAGATTTGGATTCTTCAGCTACAAAACCCAGAAATTCACTGCCAACGATGTCAGAAATCTCATAGCCAAACGTTTCGGCACTCCCTTGGTTTGAATACACGATTTTGCCATTCTGATGAACAATCACACCATCAAAGGCGCTTTCGGCAAGAATTCGAAACCTTTCTTCACTTTCCTTTAGCGCAACTTCCGCTTTGCTTCTGTTAATTCTGGTTTTGTGTGCTTTGACAAGCCGTATTATGCTGTTAATAAGCCTCTGATAATGTGCAAATCCAATCTCTTTTGTGAAATAATCATCCGCACCCATTCTGAAAGCGCTGGCAGCAATCTCTTCATTTCCCTGGCCGGTATAAAAAATAAATGGAATGTCTCCAACTTCTGATCGAACAAATTTCAAAAAATCCAGACCGTCTTTTCCCGGCATTTGGAAATCGCTTAAAATACAATCGTAGCTTTCGGCGGAAAATGAGGGAATAGCTGCATCTGCGGATTCAAACTCGATGCAGACCAAGTCTTTATTCCTCCGGCATAGTTGGATTTTGGTAACTTCGCGATCTTCAGGAGAATCATCTACCAAAAGGATTTTGATTTTTTCTGCGTCCATCAATCAAACTGGATTTGCTTTATACAAAACGAAAATCTTTTGAGCACATTAAGCCCCTGACAGTATAGCTTTCAGACAGAATTTATAAAGCTCAATATTAAAATGAAGACATTTATAGACAAAATTACTTAATGCGACTAGCTCGATTTTCTGCTATCTAATAAGAAGGGCAATTAAAGAAATTCATCGAGCACGATCGGAGAAACGTTATGAACACTAATCTTTTCAGATATATTTTCGGCTTACTCGTAATTTTCACATTTATCCAAGCCCAAGGTCTGGCGCAGGAAGCACTGGAGGATTTCGAGACACATTTCGCAAAGGTTTCAGCCGAAATTTCTCATCTTGAGAATCAATTGGAGCAGGATCCTGACGATTTCAAAACAACCGTTGACTTGGCACAGCTTTTTCTCAAAACTGGTGGTCTTGATCGTGCCTATGCCCTTTTCAACTCGGTTCCCGAAGATGATAAAAACTACGATTCAGCACTTGCCGGAGTCACAAAAATTCTAATAAGAAAACACAACTTTCAATCTGCGATTGATTTGCTCGAACGAAAAGAAAAAAGACCTTTACATTCAAACCTAAAAGCACGCGCATATTTCCTGATAAACGACTATTCGACCGCTGAGGAAATATATTCGGATGTTTTAAAATCGCACCCGAACAACGCAAACGCTCTCGTCGGCCTGGCTCTTTGCGAACACACGAAAGGGAACCGGAATCTGTTCACGAAATTAATTGAGCAAGTTGTCAATGGCCATGCTGACAACTCCTGGGCATTT
>JAKSCY010000686.1 GCA_022360355.1 Chlorobiales bacterium | reverse complement strand
TTGTTGAGAAATTAAGGCTAAGAGCTCCAAAGGAGCGACCTATGACAGCCGAGGGTGAAGCGAAGCGAAACCCTGGGTAACGAAAACAAAGTCCAATAAGCCCTGTATGGGCGACCTAGATGTATATGTAGCTCCAAAATAGAAAACGAAAAAATGTGCCGGTCAGATGCGGCGGTTCAGCGTGATACGTAAATCAGGACTTCTCTTGATTTATCGTTAAGCACAGCGAGATCGTCCTTGCCGTCACTATTCGCATCGACAAGAGCAAAATGCCGGATGGAAAATTCAATTTCCACGTGCTCAACGTCGAATCCGTTCGGGTTTGACTGCAAGACCGTGAGTCCCGGTTTGTCAATCAATCGGGCAACGATATCCGTCCTGCCATCACCATTTATATCGCCGGTCCCAATTGTCCCCGGCGCTCTCTCCAGGTTTACGTCGATGCGTTGAATGACAAAACTGTCGCCATCGTTTTCGATCAGAAACAGGCCTTCGGGGAGTCTGCCATCCGCTCGCGCGGAAACAATAAGAGTGCGCTTGCCACCCTCGGTTATATCACCAGGGCGGAGACTTTGTGGTTCACCGAACACCCGCGATGGTGATCCGTCAGCGTGAGAAAAATTCCCTTTGCCATCTCCCATTAGCAGGGCGAAGCGGCTTTCCAGTCCGTTGATAGCGGCGATATCAACCTTGCCATCGCCGTTGAAATCGAGCGCCAGGTAATCATGGTAATGTTCGACGAGGGGCAAGCGTATGACATTCGCCGGATCATTGGCCGGTAGTACGAAGCGTTCAGTCAGGATAAACGGGATACCACTCGTTGTAAAATTGCTGACATGTATCTTGTGAACATGCTCGTCCGTGGGCACTTGCAGCGATTCCGGCGATGCAAACGCAGCGTTGCCCAGGCCGCGCAGAATTGACACGCGATCGCTCATGTGATTGCTCACGATCAGATCGGCGAGACCATCCCTGTTCCAATCCGATGAAACAACGCTGTATGGTTGTTGTCCTGCAGGGACGGGGGAACCGGGGACAGGCTCAATGACATTCACACCTATAGAGAAAATCGACAGCGTGTTCTCACCAATATTCGTCACTACAATTTCCGGTTTGCCGTCACCGTTGCAGTCGACCGCAAAAATACGGAAAGCATCTTC
>JAKSCY010000343.1 GCA_022360355.1 Chlorobiales bacterium | reverse complement strand
CTTTTTTCAGGACGGTGCTGCACCCTTTTTCCGATGCGACAATGAACCGGATGGAGGTGCTCTCGGCGGCTGAGGCAATCCGGTATTTCCATTTCTATTTCATGGGCAGCCCTGAGGCGTTAGGATATCGTATTACAACCAGGAACTGCATGGATGCTCTTGTGCGCCCGATGGAGCGGCGGCTTAAAGCGCTCGGCGTCCGGATCCTTTCGGGAAAGAAAGTCCGAAGGCTTCTCATTGACGATTCGGGAGTATCCGGCGTCGAACTGGAAGGGGGGAGTGCCGGGGCCGTTGTTGCCGAAGTTGAGGCATCAGGGGTGACAGAGGGGGCGTGGATCTCGCTTGAAACACAAAACGGTATGCCTGTTATGCTGACTATGCGGAAAGGAGAGTACGTCGCGTTTGATGGAACCTGTACGCATATGGGGTGTCCTGTTATTCCCGATGAGGAATCAGGAGGGTTGTTCTGCCCCTGCCATGCTGGTTTTTTCGATAAGGACGGGGCTGTTGTGAGCGGGCCTCCCGAGGCTCCGCTTCGAAAACTGGAGGTGACGGTTTCCGGTGATCAACTGCTTGTTTCCACGAAAGAGGGAGGCAGGTCCGAGGTTCTGGAGAGCGATTACTGTGTGCTTGCTGCAGATGTTATCGGTACGAAGAAAATTATCGAACGATCCAACATCCAGCAACCGGAATTCAAGCAACGGATCGCGGCTCTCGGGACAGCAGATCCTTATGTTGTCTGGCGGCTCTGGCTGGACAAGCCGTTAACCTCTGCTGAGTATCCTTTTTATACCGTGGCGGGATTTACCTACACGGATTCCGTTTCGTTGTTCTCCCGTTTTCAGGAACCGTTCATTTCCTGGGAAAAACAGCACGGCGGTAGTGTGGTTGAGCTGCATGCCTATGCAATCGCCTCTGAAGATGTGCGACCGGATGCGGTGATCAGGGAGACGATGCTGAAAGAGCTGCATGACATGTTTCCGGAGACAAAGAATGCCCGTATACTCTATGATGTGTATATGCAGCAGCAGAACTTCACGCGATGGGCGCCCGGAGATCACATGAACAGGCCGGAATCCGAAACGCCGTTGGAGAACCTTTTTCTTGCAGGGGACTGGGTAAAAGTGGATGCTCCTGTTTTTCTGATGGAAGCGGCGGTTTTTACCGGCCGTCTTGCGGTGAACGCTATTTGCCGGAAGGAAGGGGTAAAGCCAACGCCTCTGCCCATTGTGCCGATGGACGGGTTGTTTGCGTAGGGGTTTCTTTTTTGCAAT
>JAKSCY010000775.1 GCA_022360355.1 Chlorobiales bacterium | reverse complement strand
GCTACTCCCAGCGTCGCGGCTACCATGATCGGGCTCAGCACGTTGGGCAGTACGTGCCGCGACAGGATACGCGACTGCCGGGTGCCCACCGCCGTTGCTGCGGTGACAAACTCGTGTCCCTTCACGGACAGCGTCTGTCCCCGCACCACGCGGGCCGTCGCCATCCAGTTCAGGATGCCGATCACAAAAACGATGAGCAAAAAGATGCCGATTTCGGGGCCAAAGGCAGCGCGGAGCGTGTCGCGGAAGAGCAGGATGATGACCAACAACAGGGGCAGCAACGGAAGGGCCAAAAAGATGTCGGTGAGGCGCATGAGGGGGCCGTCCAGCCGCTTGTAGTAGCCGGCCAGGCCGCCGAGGAGGGTACCGACGACAATGGCAATGAGCATGGCCGAGATGCCGACGGCGATAGATACACGGCCGCCGTACATGACCCGCGCCATCGTATCTCGCCCCAAATTGTCGGTACCAAAGGGATGATTGGCTGTTGGTGGCAGGCTGGCCACAGAGAAATCGATATACTCTGGGTCCTGGTCATAGAGGAGCGGTCCTGCGAAGGAGAAGAGGATCAAAAGGACCAAGGTCACCAGGCCGAACATGGCCAGCTTGTGCTTGCGAAACTGGACCCAAACATCACCCCACAGTGAGCGATGCTTGCGCGCGGGGAGATCGGTTATCGTTGTGGCTGCGGCGGTCAAGGTTCCCCTCCTCGCTTCTGCTTGGGACAGGGTTCGGCGCCAGAAATCCTCTTCAAGCCAGTCCGCTCGCGCGGCGCTCTCGACTCTGAACTCCCGGTACAGGCTCCTCTCGTTGCGATTCCTTCAGTCATAGCGGATGCGTGGGTCCAAGAGGCCGTAGAGGACATCGGCGACGATGTTGAACAAGACGATGAGCACGGCAAAGATGAAGGTCAGCGTCTGGACGAGGGGAATGTCGGCGCCCTGGATGGCGATGATCAACAGTTGCCCCAGCCCGTTGACGCGAAATATCTGCTCGGTGATAATGGCCCCGCCAAATATGGCCGGGATGCCCAGGGCGATGAGGGTGACGACCGGGATTAGGCTGTTGCGCAGCACGTGGCTCATGAGCACGACTTGCTCGCCCAGGCCCTTGGATCGTGCCGTACGCACATAGTCCTGGTTCAGGTTGTCAAGCATCGACGAGCGTGTGTAGCGGCTGAGCTGGGCAGCCTGAAAGAAAGCCAGCACGCCCACCGGCAAGACGAGTTGCCGGATCTGAACCAGCATGCTCTGCAGGTCCGTAACCTGGTGTGTTGTGTCATAGATCGAGGGAAACCAGCCCAG
>JAKSCY010000311.1 GCA_022360355.1 Chlorobiales bacterium | reverse complement strand
CTGCTTTACACATCCCCAGAAAACCCCGCTCTGGATACAATCGACCGTCGTCTTCCCGAGAAGAGGTATTGAAGATGATGAAATATGAACCTGGGGAAGTTTTGCCGTCCGGTCATGCAAAACTCCCGCCATAAGATCAAGACCGGGAAGAATCATCCCTCCAAGATAGACCCCCTTGGAGCTTAACACGTCAAAAGTAGTCGCGGTTCCGATATCCAGCGCGATTACCGCTTCTTCGGGCCAGTGATGGCGGCTTATTGCACAAAGCGCCAGCCGGTCGGCTCCGAAAGCATGAGGCGGTTTATAGTCAAGAATAAAAGGAAGTAGCAACGAACTGTTTATTTCCAGAACTTTTCCTGAAAGATTGTTTTTCAGAATACGCAAAAACAGTTCACCAATGGGAGGGACAACGCTGCAGATAGCGGCATGAGTAATGGAGGAATGACCGTAGAGGATCTTTTTTACCTGCCCAAGAGCCTTCTCCCTTTCAGCAAGTTTTTCTGTCGGGATCGTATAGGAGGCAAGGTGCTGATCTCCTTCAAAAACCGCAAAGTCGGTAACAGAGTTGCCTATTTCGACAATAAGAACGCCCATTTTCATAGAGATAACGCTGAAAGAAGCTGTTCAGCGCTCAAACGGAACGTTCGAAAGACCGGACAACTCGCCAAGCATTTTCTCGAAACCCGGCAGGTTTTCCGTAACAAAAATGGAATCCCTTGTTCCTCCGGTTTGGGCAACCACAAAATATTTTGGTGGAGGATTGAAAGTAACCGGCTCCTTGTAAATCCTGACGACATCCTTTATTCTGAATGTCTTGTCAACTCCTCTTCTGTAGTTGTATGAGAGGGAGCTTTCATCGAGAGTTATCACATCTCCTTCCTGACCGTGCTCTGCAACAAAACGGGTGTTGTAATAACTGGGAGCGCCAAGGGCAAGTGTGGTCAGAAGAAGAAGCACCGTGCTTTTCCACAAACAGCCGAAATCGATGCCGTAACTGAACTTTCCGAACCTGAAAAAAACACCCCAGCCGACTGCAAGAATTACCATGCCCAGAAGCCAGGTAAAGAGGTAATAGTTATCAAGCCACCACCCGGGGTAAGTCACGGGGTATTGAAAAACCTGCTGCATACTCTGTTTCGAAAACATTTATTTAAACCATAAAAATAAAGCTTTTTAACCTGTAGTTTACAATAAAACGATATTTCACCAATTCTCTCAAACAAAAGCAAGTACAACCATGAAATCATTCCACAAGGAACTCTGGATGAATGTACCTGAAAGGATGGGATTCGTCAACATCACCCGGGACGTTGAGCAGACACTCTACGAAAGCGGTATCAGCGAAGGGCTCTGCCTTGTCAACGCCATGCACATTACCGCTTCGGTGTTCATCAACGATGACGAACCCGGCCTCCATAGCGACTATAAACGCTGGCTCGAAGAACTTGCACCCCATGAACCCCTCAGCCGCTACCGTCATAACCTGACAGGAGAAGACAACGGCGATGCCCACCACAAACGGCAGATCATGGGACGCGAGGTTGTTGTTGCCATAACCGAAGGACAACTGCACTTCGGCCCGTGGGAACAGATTTTCTATGGAGAATTTGACGGAAGAAGAAGGAAACGGCTGCTGATCAAAATCATCGGGGAGTGACAGTGACCAGATAGCTGACAAGCTGTCAAGCCATCTCGCCACCAAGCAAAAACGGGGGGCTCCCGAGCCCCCCCGTTTTTTTAGTGTTCGAAAAGCATTTCCGAATAGGTCGGCAGTTCCCATTTATCCCTGTCAACCATAAACTCGAGCCTGTCAGCGACCTCACGAACCTTGTTCATGGTCGGAAGAACAACATCAGCACAGTAATCAGCGACCTCAAACCCTTCTTCATAGCTTTCCATCTTTTCGATGACCGCATCGAGCTCAGCCGTCAGGTCAATGACCTCACCAAGATTTTCTGCAAGCTCTTTGAGATGGTCTCCCTGGCTTTTCAAGGTCTTACCTGCCACACCGATTCTGTCTGCAGCTTCTACCAATCCATTGAAAGAATTGGCAATCTCACCCTGATATTCCGAGACGTTTGGAATAACGAAAGTTTTCAGCATAAGCTGCAAGGTACGAGCCTCAATGTCAATACCTTTAACGTAGCGTTCAAGACGCGTGTTGAGCCTCGCATCCATTTCCTGGTTTGACAGAACATCGTATCTGGCAAACATGGCCCGGGTGTCCTCATCAAGAAGCGTTCTCATTGCCTGAGGCGTGTTCTTGAGGTTCGGCAGCCCACGGTCCGCCGCTGCCTGCTGAAGATCCTCACTGTAGTTGTCACCCTGGTAACGAATAGGCTTGGTGGCTTTGATCTCGGCGCGAAGCACTTCCTGGATGGCAGCGTCCTTGTTGACACCTGAATCTATCTTTTCCTGGATCTCGTCTGCCAGTTCATCCATTGCTTCGGCCATCAGGGTATTGAGCACCATGTTCGGGACCGAGATCGGCTGTGAAGAACCCACGGCACGGAATTCGAATTTGTTTCCGGTAAACGCAAACGGAGAAGTGCGGTTACGGTCCGTATAGTCCTTGTTCAGTATCGGCAGGTGAGCCAGGCCAAGGTCAAGCACCTGCTTCTCGGTTGCAAAATCAACTTTGCCGCTTTCAATAGCATCGAGCACTTTTTCGAGAAGCTCACCAAGAAACACGGTTACTACTGCAGGAGGGGCCTCGTTGGCGCCAAGACGATGATCGTTGCCGATACTTGCAATAGATGCGCGGAGCACTGCGGAGCGTTTGTAGATCCCTTTCAGCACTGCGACGAGGAATACAAGGAACTGAATGTTTGATTCAGGAGTATCGCCTGGCTCGAGAAGGTTCATACCTTCAGCTGTACCGATAGACCAGTTGTTGTGTTTTCCGGAACCGTTGATACCGTCAAAGGGTTTTTCATGCAGCAGAAGAGCAAAACCTTTTCTCTCGGCAACCCTGCGCATGACCTCCATAACCAGCAGGTTGTGATCTGCAGCTATGTTTGCCTGCTCGTAGATCGGCGCAATCTCGAACTGGTGCGGAGCAACTTCATTGTGACGGGTCTTTGCCGGAATACCAAGCTGATAAAGCTCTTCTTCGACCTCCTGCATAAATTCAAGAACCCTGTTAGGTATCGAGCCGAAGTAATGATCCTCAAGCTGCTGCCCTTTTGGCGGATTGGCCCCAAGAAGTGTTCGACCGCTCATCACGAGGTCAGGGCGCATGGAATAGAATTTTCGATCAACCAGGAAATACTCCTGCTCGGAACCGGCAAATGTATTTACCCTGGTTACCCCCTCAGCTCCAAGAATGCTGAGAAGCTTGATAGCGGATTTACTTACCGCACTCATTGAACGAAGCAGTGGTGTTTTTTCATCAAGCGCTTCACCGTGGTAGGAAATAAACACCGTCGGTATACATAAAGTAAGCCCTTTCCCCCCTTTCATGAGAAATGCAGGGCTCGTAGGGTCCCAGGCCGTATACCCCCTCGCTTCGAAGGTGGTTCTCATACCGCCGGAAGGGAAACTCGAAGCATCAGGTTCACCCTGGATCAGCTGCGTGCCGGAAAAACGCTCAATAGGAGCACCATGGTTATCAAACGTTAAAAATGCATCATGTTTTTCAGCAGTTGAACCGGTCATAGGCTGGAACCAGTGCGTGTAGTGCGTGGCCCCGTGTTCCATGGCCCATTCTTTCATGCCATGTGCTACCACCCCGGCAATTTCTTCAGAAAGCTTATTTCCTGTTTTTATAGTTTTCTGCAGTGCCAGATACACTTCTTTAGGAAGTTTTTTCCGCATGACTTTCTGATCGAAAGTCAAAGCACCGAAATACGATGATACCGCTTGTTTGTTATTACTTTCCAACAGACCCTCCTTGATAGTTTTTATGATTTACAATGAAAAAAGGCCAAAATTTATTTTCTCGGTTTCTTCTCGTCAAATACAGCCAACACCTGTCTGTCCTGCAGGTTCTTCCGGACAATCTCGGAGCTGATCGTCGTGTTCCTTTTTATCTGCGACAACACAAAACTGGTATTGGTTCCCAGCACCCCCGGCCAGCTCTGAACTCTGGAAAGAAGCTGTTCGAGAGATGCTGTATTGTGCGTCATAACACGCAGGATATGCGAACCCTCTCCTGTCACGGCATAACACTCCATGATCTCATCTTCACGAAGCACATGCTCCATAAATGATTTGTAGTGCTTTGATGAATCCACCCTTGCCCATACAAATGCCTGAATATCAAACCCCAGTCGTCGCTCGTCTACCTGGGTCGTGAAGTTTTTGATAATCCCTTTTTTCTGGAGCTTGTCGAGGCGCTCGCTGACTGAAGGGATCGATAAACCCACAATCTCAGCCAGTTCGCTCAGTCGTATACGACCGTTTTCACCGAGAGCTTCGATGATTTTCAGATCGATAAGATCAATGTGACCTGACATAAACCTACAATTTTGTATTTGTTCACCACAACGTTACAAAAATAATAAGATTCTCGCAAATATTTTCTAAAATTATCACCATTAAGCACCATTAATCCTAAAAAAATAAGGCGCTCGTCAGATCCCCTGTAAGCAACCATAACTCCACGGACAACATGTTTCTTTCGGGATTTTCAGAAAAATGCGTAACTATCCTCCTGTGACGACCGGATAATTGACAACATAATTAATTCTACAGGTAGGCTCCACAATAATTCACGGGTTTAAACGAATACTGATCATGATCGAGCTGCTACCGGACAACGAACAAAACAACGAACAAAAACCGGCGAAAGCTGCCAACAAAAACAGTTTTGAGCCCGTACGTCCTCCTGCTATCGAGGATTTGAGGTTTTTCGTAAAAGGCTCGCTTGCTCTTGCAGCAAAGTTTATCAATGACCTCGATTGGTTTTTGGCAGAACTCAAATCCCGGAACAAGAGCTGATCCCTGCCGTATTTGTCCGAATCAAACGCTGTACTTGAAGGTAAATTATCATTATATTCTGCCATAATTTTTCCCGCTCCTGGTTTGTTGAGCGCGTAACCCACAAGAAATAATCGAACGGTGAAAGTAGCAATCTTCGGGGCCGGTGTCGCCGGCTTGAGCGCAGCCATTGAACTGGTTGACCGCGGATACGACGTTGAAATATACGAGAAACGCAAAGTGCTTGGCGGCAAGGTTTCTGTCTGGAAAGACAAAGATGGAGATTCGATCGAATCCGGGCTGCATATTGTTTTCGGAGGCTACGAACAACTGCAAACCTACCTTGACAGGGTCGGCGCCGGCGACAACTACCTCTGGAAAGAGCACTCGCTCATCTACGCCGAGCCCGACGGGAAACAGTCGTTTTTCAGAAAAGCAAATCTGCCAAGCCCCTGGGCGGAGGTTGTCGGAGGCCTGCAGGCTGATTTCCTTACCATGTGGGATAAGATCTCTCTCATCAAAGGCCTGTACCCCGCCCTTGCGGGAAACGAGGAGTACTTCCGGAGCCAGGATTACATGACCTACTCGGAATGGCACCGTTTACGCGGGGCATCTGAACATTCCCTCCGGAAACTATGGAGAGCAATAGCGCTTGCGATGAACTTCATCGAACCGAATGTCATCAGCGCACGGCCGATGCTTACGATATTCAAATATTTCGGCACCGACTATGCCGCCACAAAGTTCGCGTTTTTCCGCAAGAATCCGGGCGATTCAATGATCGAACCAATGCGCCGGTATATTCAGAGTAAGAAAGGCAGAATCTTTATCGATGGAAAGCTCTCCCATTTTGACCTCAATGAGGACAACTCCATTAAAAGGGCGGTTCTCAGCGACGGGCATGTCATTGAAGCCGACGCGTATATTTCGGCGCTCCCTGTACACAGTGTCAAGAAAATATTGCCGAAACAGTGGCTGCACCACCGGTATTTCTGCAACCTTTATCAATTCACCGGCAGCCCGGTAGCAAACTGCCAGCTCTGGTTCGACAAAAAGATCACCGATACCGACAATCTTATGTTTTCTCAGGGAACAGTCTTCGCAACATTTGCCGACGTCTCCATCACCTGTCCTGATGATTTTCAGGCAGGACTGGGAACCTCGACAGGAGGCAGTGTCATGAGCCTTGTCCTCGCCCCTGCACATTATCTTATGGATATGCCGAACGACGTTATAACGGAACTTGTCATGAAAGACATTCACGACAGGTTCCCCAAGTCCCGAAACGCCAGATTGCTGAAATCATCCATCGTTAAAATCCCGGAATCGGTCTATAAGGCGGTACCGGAAGTTGACAAGTTCCGGCCTGACCAGGTGAGTCCCGTTCATAACTTTTATCTTGCCGGTGATTACACCTATCAGCGCTACCTCGCGTCGATGGAAGGCGCAGCACTCAGCGGCAGGGAGGTTGCCGAAAAACTGCATGCCAGGGCTCCGAAATAATCCGGAGTTATAGTACCCGGAAAGGCTTCAGCAGTTTTGCCGGGCATTACGTATCTTTATGATTTTGCAGTGTCACTTGTCACTTGTCACTTGTCACTTGTCACTTGTCACTTGTCACTTGTCACTTGTCACTTGTCACTTGTCACTTGTCACAGTCAATGGACACCCCTCTTCTTATCATTTTTACCCGAAACCCTGTTAAGGGAAAAGTCAAAACACGGCTTGCAGCTTCGACAAACGAGGATTTCGCGCTGAATATTTACAGAAAACTTCGGGAACACACACGGCTCGCAGCTTTTGAGAGCGGTGCTGATCTTGCCGTCTATTACACCGACTATCTCCCTGAAAACGACATATTTTACGGCAGCCGGACACAGACCTTTCTGCAAAAGGGCAGGGATCTGGGCAGCAGAATGCTTAACGCTTTTACACAGGGTTTTTCCGACAGCTACCAAAGAATTATACTTGTAGGCACAGACTGCCCGGGCCTTACAGGAGAACTTCTCTCGGAAGCTTTTGAGCTGCTGCTGCACAAAAGTGCGCTACTCGGCCCCGCAACAGACGGGGGCTATTACCTGATAGGCATGCGCTCTCTTCTCCCGGAGCTTTTTATCGGCAAGCAATGGAGCACTTCAACTGTCTGCAGGGAAGCAATTGCTGTCCTCAAGCATCACAGCGTTGATTACAGCCTGCTGCCGACGCTCCCTGATATTGACACTATCGAGGACCTTGGAAACTTCAACCTCAGTTGACTGTGAAAATCAGCATCATCATTCCAACCTATAATGAGGCAGCAAGTATCGCCGGCACGCTCTCAACCGTCTGCAAAGCCGCCGGAAGCAAAAAAGACATTGAAATTATCATCAGCGATTCAGGCGACGACAACACATTGCAAATCGCCTCGGGTTTCTCTGTCAAAATCTTCCGTTCACCAAAAGGCCGGGCAGTCCAGATGAACCGTGGAGCTGAAGCAGCCAGTGGACAGATGCTCTACTTTCTTCATGCAGACACTCTCCCTCCCGAAGGGTTCCTGGACGACATCCAGAGTGCAGCGGCGAACGGGCATGAGGCAGGCTGTTTCCGGCTAACCTTTGACGACTTTCACTGGCTGATGCAAACATACGGCTGGTTCACACGACTGCCCCTGACAATCTGCAGAGGCGGAGACCAGTCACTGTTCATTACGGCTGATCTTTTTAGCCGGATCGGGGGGTTCAACGAAGAGCTGCGTATCATGGAAGATATAGAAATCATTGAACGCATCAACAGGCATACCTCCTTCACCATACTTGACAGTACAGTTGTCACCTCCGCAAGAAAATATGTCGAAAACGGAAGAATCCGGCTGCAGGTGATTTTTGGGTTGATCCATCTGCTTTATGCTCTGGGGTTTGACCAGGATGTTATTGCGGATTACTATTCTAACAACATCAAGTGATGTCTGCTTTGGGGGCTCACATGGCAAAAACAAATGGCAACAATGGAGAAGCGGTTTATTTGCACAATATTTTCTTGAAACAGTCTGTGATTCGATTATTTATTATATTGTGAGCAAAAATACACCCGTAAAGAGCCTGAAGCATAACCGGTTCAGTGCAGATAAACAAATCATTACTATGGCAGAAGAAATCAAACGTCCCTCAGACACACCTGGAAAGGAAACAAAAGAAGCACCTGAAATTTCGACATCCGGGGCCGCCAGCAATGCCGACTTCCCTACCTTGTTTGCAAACATAGGCTTCTTTATCGATTCGTCTATTGAGTCGGTTGCAGGAATGATCAATTCTGCGAGCTCAGTTACGAAGCAGGTCTCTG
>JAKSCY010000023.1 GCA_022360355.1 Chlorobiales bacterium | reverse complement strand
GATATTGTTCTTTGCCGCTTCACGGGCTGCCGATACAGCAGTGAGCCTGATGCCGGAGAGAAATTCCCTGAAAGTATAGTGTCCTTCAGCGCTGAAATCAAGAAAATCGCTTTTGAGCGCAACGCTTGACACCGGTGATTTTTGGACGATGTGCAGCGAGAGTTCTGAGCCGTTCTTGAGTTCGTAGCCGTTGATAGTTGACGGGTTGAAGAGGGTCGAGAGATTTCCGCTAAGTTTTTCAAGATCAAAATGCTCACCGCGGAAGAGCAGGGAGAAGTTCAAATTCGAGCGTACCGCTCCCGACCCAAAAATCTTTGAAACATCAATGTTTGACACTGAGCCGTTTCCCGCATAGACTGGGGCAGCTTTGGCCCAGTCGATTGTGCCGCTGAATGATGCTTCTGAACCGTCTCCGGCAAGTTTCCAGTTTGACGAAAGGATGTTACCGCTATAGCTCAGTTCAATGTTGCCGTCAGCCAGTTTCTGCTGTTGCCAGAGCGAGTTCAAAAGATCGATCGAGAGGGATGCTTCAAGGGGGCGGGGAGAGAGCCCTCTGCCGGAAAAAGAGCCTGTGCAGTTTATTCCGCTCACTGCGGTTGTATCATCAAGTAAAAACCTGTGAAGCTCGAAATTCTCAAGCGAGAACTCTCCCTTGTACAGGGCTTCAGCGTTATTCTCAAGTTCAGTCTCCAGCGAGAGTTCTATGTTGCCCGTTTCTGTCCTGATGGAGAGGCTGCCGTACAGGTTCTTCATATTACCTTGCCCATAACCTGAAAACTCGATATCGCCTGCCGGTTTCAGAAGTTTTTTGAGTGTCGTGTCCATGGTTGCGGCTTGCAAAAAATCTTCCGAAATTTTCGAGCTGTCGGTTTCGAGCCTGAACCCCAGGAAGTCCGGCTGATTCAGATTCAGCAACTCCCCGTTAAGGCGCAACACTGTTTCTTTATGTGCAATGACTGCGTTGCTGACATCCATTTTACGGAGCACCCCTTCTGCATTACCCGAAATCCGGTAGATGCCTGAAGGAAGAGGTTGTTCAGGCAGAAGCAGGTTGAGATCGTCGGTGTGTATATTGGCCTCTTTCACTGTGAACATCGCCGGACTGTTGGAGAACCGCCCGCTGTCTTCAAGAGAAAAAATGTTGAAATCGTAGATGCCTATTGACAATTCCGCACTGCTTTTGTCGGTTTTTGCCTTCAGGTCCAGAATTTCAAAACGTTTTCCGGTAAAGGAGAGTTTTGCCGTTCCCTCGCGCAATGTGAAACCGTGCTGTGGAACCTGAAACAGCAGGTTACGGATGACGCCGCTTATGTTTTGAGAAGAGTAGCGGAATTTCCTGCCCTGAAACTGAATGCCGGTAATGCTCAGATGTTCCGGTTCTGCTTCCGGCTTCGGGTGGTTTATGTATTCCAGCGACCCGGCATTTATCTGAATTCTGTCACACAGAAAGCTGTCAAATCCTGATGTGCCGGAGTCTTTGGCTTCCGAGGGAGCAAATATTTCTTCGATGTTTGTTTTGCCGTCAGGGTAACGTTCGAGATGAAGAGTGAGTGAATCCGCTTTCAGGGAGCGTATGGTTATTGACGAAAAATTTGAAAGCAAGCGCAGAAAATTCAGGTTCAGTGTAATCTTTTCGGCGAAAATTTCAGGTGTATCCATATGTTGCCGGTACAGCTCCGGTTGATGCAGGATAATCCGTGAAGGAAACTGCAGATCCACTTCTTCTATACTAAGGCGCCCTTTCAGCTCGCGGTCAAAAGATTCGACAAGGCGGTTCTTGACCATCAGATCGAGTGTGCCGCTGTTGAGGGTAATGGCAATAATGACCGCAAGAACGAGGAGCAGCGCGGATACGCCGACGGCAAGGCCGAGAATGTATTTTTTTACGGTGTCCAAACGTGTTAATAAATTTTTTTCGCCCGCGATCTTGTCGCGCGTCACTTCTTCCTGCAATAGGCTGCTACGATACGTTCAATAATTGAGGATGTCGATTGACCCTCAAGGAATTCGATCGTTTTTACCTCTCCGCCATGTGCAAGAACTGTTTTTGCCCCGACGATTTTATCCATAGGCCAGTCGGCCCCCTTTACCAGAATATCAGGCAGCAGTTTCTCGATGATTTGTGCCGGTGTGTCCTCATCGAAGATAACCAAGGCATCAATTGCCTCGAGACCGGAAAGCACGGTACAGCGGTCGGTCACAGGGGCTATCGGGCGCTTTTCTCCTTTCAGGCGTTGTACCGATGCGTCGCTGTTGACGCCGACAACAAGCACGTCGCCTGCGTTTCGCGCCTTGTTCAGATAATGGACATGACCTGCATGCAGAATATCAAAGCAGCCGTTGGTGAAAACAACTTTTTTCCCCTGCAGTTTCCATCTCTTTACCGTATCTGCCGCAGCATCGGGTGTCAACAGTTTCCTTTTGGTCGGCATGGTATTATTCTTGTCTTCCTTGCGGCATTTTCCGGGCAGATGATTTTGGTTTTGAACATTTTTGACAGGGCATATATTTTCAGAAACTTACCTGTTCACACAACGGCTGAAGCAGGTAGCAGTGTCTGTATCAATAGATATAAAATTATTTCAGATATTTCTTTATTTAGTCACGCATCACATTTTGTAAGGTTCATGGTGAAAGAGGGTAACCCGGATTATAAAAGTAAACTGAATACATCGCTGAAGCACCTCAAACAGAGGGGAGAATACCTGCTGTTTCTGTTGTGCGGCAGCCTTGCAAGAGCACTCAGCCCCAAATGGTGCGAGACTATTGCTTACAAGAGCGGTGATTTTGTTTTTGATGTGCTCAGGATCAGGCGAAAGATCGTCGAGCGAAACCTTGAAGGGACATTTCCCGGCAAGAGCCGTAAGGAAATTCATGCCATGGCTCGCGAGGTATACCGCAGACAGTCGCTCAACCTTTTTGAGGTATTGCGTCTTCCTCTGGTAAACAACGAAGAGGATGCCTCGAATCTTCTGAATGTAGAAGGTTCTGAACTGCTTGAGAAGGCGATCAAGGCAGGAAAAGGCGGTGTTATTGTGTCCGCTCATTTCGGGAACTGGGAACTGCTTGGAGT
>JAKSCY010000101.1 GCA_022360355.1 Chlorobiales bacterium | reverse complement strand
TACACCTGCATTGATCGAGTCACTTGAACAATTGAGTGCTTTTGCGCCGGAACATCTTCCCCAGGCGTTGGCGGCTGTGAGGTACGTAGGGAAAAAGCTGCCCGGTGTTGTGCAGGCAGCTTGTTTCGATACGGCTTTTCACCGCTCGATGTCCACTGTTGCCCGCCTTTATCCGTTGCCTGAAAACGTTCGGCAGCAGGGAGTTCAGCGTTATGGGTTTCACGGTCTTTCCTGCGAATATCTTTTGACAGAGCTTCAAAAGGAGGAAGGTGGCAAAGCCCTGCCGGGAAAAATTATTCTTGCGCATCTCGGTCACGGAGCCAGTATGACCGCAGTGCAGGATGGAAAAAGCATCGATACCACCATGGGCTTTTCGCCGGCAGGAGGTCTGGTAATGAGCACCAGGACAGGTGATCTCGATCCCGGTGTCATGCTGTTCCTGCAGGAACAAGGCAGGTTGAGTCCGGAAGAGATCAAGGATATGGTCAACCGGCGTTCCGGGCTGCTGGGTGTATCGGGAAAAAGCAGCGACATGCGTGATCTGCTTGAAACGGAAATGGATGATGGTGCAGCCCATGATGCTGTGGAGCTTTTCTGTTACCAGGCGCGAAAGCATATCGGTTCGCTTGCCGCTGCGCTGGGCGGGCTGGACGTCCTTGTATTTACCGGTGGTATCGGAGAGCATTCACCTGAAATACGAAAGCGTATCTGTACCGGGCTGGAGTTTCTCGGTGTTACAGTCGATGAAGAAAAAAACAGGAAAAACTTGCCTGTGGTGTCGCTGGAAAAAGGACCGGTTGCCGTCAGAATAATCAAAACCAACGAGGAGCTGATGATTGCGCGTCATGCCTATGCTGTTTTGATCGGTAGCAGCCGCACATATTTGCAATAAAAAAGACGATAACAACAAATGACGGAGAGTGAAACGATGAAAGAAATACAGACAAGCGAATTACAACTTGAAAATCCACTTTCAGCCCGGGACGCCGGAATGATAGATGCTTACTGGAGGGCCGCAAATTATCTCTCTGTGGGCCAGATCTATCTACTGGACAATCCACTGCTCAAAGAAGAGCTCAAACCGGAACACGTCAAGCCAAGGCTGCTGGGGCACTGGGGAACGACGCCGGGTTTGAATTTTATCTACGTTCATCTGAACCGTGTCATCAAGGCAAGAAACCTTGATATGATCTACATCGCAGGACCGGGCCACGGCGGGCCAGCTCTTGTGGCCAATGTCTGGCTCGAGGGAACGTACAGCGAGTATTATCCCGACGTTTCATATGACGAACAGGGGATGAAGCGGCTGTTTCGCCAATTTTCTTTCCCCGGGGGCGTGCCGAGCCATGTCGCTCCTGAGACACCCGGTTCGATTCACGAGGGGGGAGAACTTGGTTATGCCTTGTCCCATGCTTACGGGGCGGTTTTTGACAATCCCGATCTCATAGCGGCCTGTGTTGTCGGTGACGGGGAAGCGGAAACAGGTCCTCTGGCTACGGCATGGCACAGCAACAAGTTTCTCAACCCGAAACGTGACGGTACGGTGCTTCCAATCCTCCATCTCAATGGTTACAAGATCGCCAACCCGACGGTACTTGCAAGGATATCGCATGAGGAACTGGAAAATCTTATGATCGGTTACGGCTACAAACCCTACTTTGTTGAGGGAAGCGATCCTGAAACCATGCACAAAACAATGGCTGCAACGCTTGACCGCTGTTTTGACGAGATCAGGGATATTCAGCAGCGGGCAAGGATGGACGGTGATGTGCGTCGTCCGCAATGGCCCATGATCGTGCTGCGTTCCCCGAAAGGATGGACCGGGCCGAAGGAAGTCGATGGCCGCAAGACCGAGGATTACTGGCGGTCCCACCAGGTTCCTTTTTCAAATGTCCGGGAAAATCAGGAACATCTCAAGCTGCTTGAATCCTGGATGAAAAGCTACAAGCCTGAAGAGCTGTTCACCGAAGAAGGCGCATTGAAAGCCGAACTGCAGGAACTTGCACCTGAAGGAATACGCCGGATGGGTGACAATCCCCATGCAAACGGCGGATTGCTTCTCCAGAAGTTGAGAATGCCTGACTTTCAGGATTACGCGATTGATGTGCCCGAACCCGGATCGGTCATTGCCGAAGCCCCGAAACCGATGGCCCGTTTTCTCAGGGACATCATGCAGCGAAACGCAAAAGCAGCCAACTTCAGGGTTTTCGGGCCGGACGAAACCGCATCCAACCGTCTCGGCGATCTTTTCGATGAAACAAACCGTGTATGGATGGGTGAAACG
>JAKSCY010000276.1 GCA_022360355.1 Chlorobiales bacterium | reverse complement strand
TTTCCTCCGGTTGTGTCAGCACTCTATAGGAAATCAGCAACAGGAGACCGGCAACGATGCCGCCAAAGAACAAATCGATGGGAATCTGCCACGCCCATGGAAAGTGAGAAGAGTGATGTTCAACAACATTTTTTACTATTTCAACGTTATTCATTTCACCCCCCCCCATCAACCGGTTATGTAGTAGACCTGTGGCCAGGTTCCGGCCTCAGGATGAACAGTTTTGAGCTGGCGCTCTCGCAACAGCCTGCTGACATCACTTTCAGGATCGTTGGCATCGCCAAACGTTATGCATTCCGTCGGACAGATCATGGTGCAGGATGTGCTACCCTCGATGTGCGGACAGAACGTGCACTTGTCGATGAAACCCTCCGGATGGACATAGCGGGCGCCATAAGGACAGGCAACGATGCAGTTTTTGCATCCGGAGCACTTATCCCGGGCTATCTGTACGGTTCCGTCTTCTGCATGATAAGAAGCACCCGTTGGGCAATTATCCACGCAGGGAGCTTTTTCACAATGGTTGCAGCGCTCGCTTCTGTTCTCTGCGGTCAGATTCGGATACGTTCCTCTGGTTTCATTGACCACCCAGTCGCGGAAATAACCGTCGGGAACCCTGTTCTCCATTTTGCAACCGACCACACAGGCACTACAGGCAACGCACTTTGCGGTATCGAGAATCATTACGTATCGTGTACTCATTGCTATGCCTTCCTGAAGGTTACAAAGTTACCATTAATACCCGTGCCACCCATTACCGGGTCGACGGCAACATTTGTGCAAAGAGCTGTATCATTTGCACCGCGTCCATACGCAAATTTCAAACCTTTGGCGGTGTGGCCGTAACCATGAACCATGTAAACACAGTCGGTTCTGATGCGCTCTGTTGCTTTCACCTTTACCGGCCCTTCCTCGACACCGTCCTGGTTGATCAGCGTCACGTAGTCACCGTGTTCCAGACCGAAGTCGTTTGCTATGCTCTTCGCTACCCATATTTCGTTTTCGTCATAAATCTCCGAAAGGATGCGGTTGTTTGTCGTGCGCGCGAAGGTGTGAACGGGTGTCCTCCCGATCAATAATCTGAAATAGCCAGGTGGCGGATCAGGGTGAACCGTGAATTCAGGCAAAGGATCTAGGCCGTTGTTTGCCAGATCGGAGGAGTACAGTTCAATCTTTCCGGTGTTCGTATAAAATTCCGGGGCAACCCCCTCCTCAAATGTAACCGGCTTCTTGTCTCCTTGAATAACTCCTTTGACGCGAATTTCATCGCAATCGTAGCCACCGGCTTTTAACCGTGACATGAGATAATCCTCGGATGTCTCCCACGGGAAATAGTCATTGAGGCCGATTCGATGAGCAATTTCCTTCGCTATCCACCAGCCGGGTTTACTTTCGAATAACGGCGGAACAA
>JAKSCY010000412.1 GCA_022360355.1 Chlorobiales bacterium | reverse complement strand
TTTTCGTCAATCGGCTGCGTGGGATCGATTTCCAGGTCCAGGATCTTTTGCTTGACTGCCTCGTACATCTGGTCTACTCTGTCCATCGTGTCGTCTCCTTGGAACCCTCTCCCTCGGAAGGGCTCTTTACTCCAGAATGATCATCATGGGGCCTGCTAATGGATCGCCATCAATAAGCGCGTGACAACAGGTGCCGATTTCCAATGCGTACACGTTCCAACCCAGCAGCAAAGGCGGCCTCAAGTGCTTCTTCAGCGTGCCGTACCGAGGTGCGCGGCAGATCCGGTACATAGAAGTTGGGGTGAAAGCCCAACAATGTGTAGGGGATCCTTGGGTCGATGCCGGCGACAAAGCGGGCGATGCGCCCTACTTCCTCGGCATCGACATAACCGGGCACCAGCAATGTGCTGGCCACCAACAGGGGTGGCTCGACGCGCTCGGCAAGGCGCCGGGCGGCCCGGACCAAGTTCTCCAGCGTCAGCTTGTTGGATACGCCCGTCAATGCCAGATGCAGGTTCTCGTCAAGGGCTTTCAGATCGAATTTGATGCAGCCGCCGGTTTGCAGCGAGAGTTCCAGCGCCTGGTCCAGGAATCGGGGATGCATGGAGCCATTGGTCTCCCAACAGACCGTCACACCGCGCTCAGCCAACCTGCGGGAGGTGGCCAATGCATGGGGCATTTGGGGCGTGGGGTCCCCACCGAAATGGCATACGCAGAAGGTGCGTGCGTGCACCTCGCCAGCCAGGCGCTCGGCGGTGACGCGCCCCGGCGGGCGTTGGAGCCGAAAGTGCCAATTCTGACAGGAGATGCAATTAAAGGTGCAACTCTCATAAAAGACAGCCAGGTTTACCTTGCCGCGCCCCTGGGTTGAGCGGGCCAAACGACCACCCTGGCAAATCCAGGCAGCCACGCAATTGGTGGGCAGGGGATCGTCGTACCAGCTCACCAGCGCGCCGTGCGGGGTGCCTGCCAGGTGGACCAGGCGGCCACCGCCCGCGCTGCGCAGACCACAAAGACCTACCTCACCCTCACCCAGCCGACAGGCGTTGGTACACATGGGGCACTGGATGCCACCGGTGGTCCGCGGTGCTTCTGGCGGCAGGTC
>JAKSCY010000790.1 GCA_022360355.1 Chlorobiales bacterium | reverse complement strand
TTCGGTAAGCGGGATAAGGTCATCAGGATCTCCGAAAAGCGCAACTTTCCTGCCGTGGAAGTATTGCTCCATATCGGTCATCAGATCGACCAGCCTTCCTCTTTCGTCCGTTATCGATTCAGGTATTTTTACCCCTGCAGCTTTGCTCAGGCTCATCAGGAATCGATCGGTAGCCCTCAGCCCGACAGGAATGTCTTCGGTTTTGAACGGAACCCTGCATTTTTTGTCGAGGGCGATTCCGCCCGGCTCCCCGCTGAAACACCCTAGGGCGATCGAAGACTTGCTGTCGCCGGTACTTTTCAGCGCCGGTACGGAAATGCCCCCTTTCGGATAAAACACGTGTTTGCCTGTCTGCGGCGCATCGAGCACATCGGATATGTCGGGAAAGAGCTGGATTGTTACACCGAGCTCTTTTGCAAGGCGTTTGATTTCACGCATGTCGGCAGGCTCCATCCATCCGGCTACGATGTTGATCTGGTCGAGCTGTTTGCCGGTATTTTCCGCGAACTGTTCGGCCATGGCAGCAACCATGTTAGCATAACCGGTGACGTGTGAACCGACAAAACTCGGCGTCGGCGCGTAAATCACATGTTTGCCTTCAGGAATCTTGCCGTCATCCTTTGCTTTGGTAACAATCTGCTGAAGATCATCACCGATTGTTTCAGAAAGGCAGGTGGAGTGGACAGCGATCAGGTCCGGTTCATAGACCATAAAGATGTTGTTGATCGCCGTCACGAGATTTGCCTGCCCTCCGAATACCGAAGCGCCTTCCGTGAACGAGCTTGTTGCAGCCATGACCGGTTCCTTGTAATGGCGGGTCAGGGTGCTGCGATGATACGAGCAGCACCCCTGTGAGCCGTGGCTGTGAGGCAGACAGCCGTGTATGCCGAGAGCCGCATACATGGCTCCTATAGGCTGGCAGGTTTTTGCCGGGTTGATCGTGAGCGCTTGGCGCTCCACCACCTCTTTTTTTGTATGCCGTAATAACATGTTGTTTAATCTCCTTTTTTTAGGGCATCCCTATATTGAGGGCTCCTCTATTAATTGTCGTGAGCGACCTGAAGACAAGGCGGACGGAGCACAGAAACCGGAGTGTACACGGAGTACATGAGGATTTCGAGCACCGTCCAACGAAGTAATCATGGTGCGCAACAAATTAATAGAGGTGCCTTTTACTGTGTTACGTAGTCAGCTTCCAGCTCGCTTGGGGCTTCTTCCCATGGTGCCTGGATCAGTTTCCACACACGGCTGTTTACCATCCTGTCGATATCCTTGTAGAAGTTGATCGCGCCGCTAAAGCCTGCGTAAGGACCTCCGTAATCGTAGCTGTGCAGCTGCTTGAGCGGAACTCCCATTTTCTGAACGACATATTTTTCCTTGATGCCGGCACAGAAGATATCGGGTTTGTAGATCTCAATCAGTTTCTCGCTTTCATAATGACTGATATCGTCAATGACCAGGGTGCCTTTTTTCATATCCGGCATCATACCTTCGTAATCCCTGATGTCGAGACCGGCCTCTTTGAGCTTTGCAAGTTCTTCTTCGGTTTTTCTCGGCCGATATCTTTCCGGGTCGGCGCTGACCTTCAGCTCCTCGATATTCTTGCTGTCGGCATCGACTTTGATGTTCGGGATTACCTTACGGCCTTCATAGTCGTCGCGGTGCCCGAACTCGTATCCTGCAGAGAGTGTTTCCATACCGAGCTCTCCAAAGAGTTCCTGGTAATGGTGTGCCCTCGACCCACCGACGAACAGCATTGCAAGTTTGCCTTTTGTTTTTGGGTAGATCTCTTCTATTACCGATGAAACGGCGGGCATTTCTTCTGCTATTACCTCTTCAACCCTTGCCATCAGTTCGTCATCTTCGAAATACCGCGCTATTTTGCGCAGTGATTTCGCGCTTGACTCCGCTCCGATAAAGTTGACTTTCATCCACGGGATGCCGTACCTGGTT
>JAKSCY010000167.1 GCA_022360355.1 Chlorobiales bacterium | reverse complement strand
CTGTGGCCCAGCATCTTGCTTACCGTAACAAGTGGCGTCCCTGCAGACAGCTGCAAAGTGGCCCAGGTATGCCGGAACCAGTGAAACGTCACCGGCTTATCTATGCCGGCGGCAGCAACCCATTCCCGGATAACCTTTGTTCCGCGCAATCTCTTTCTCAAACCATCAAACAGCGGATTCCTGCACTCTTCACGCTGCTCGACGATAATATCCCTGGCCTCATCGGGAACAGGCTCAAACATGAGCATTCCGGTCTTTTGCTGCTGATACCTGATAAAATGCACTTGCTGTTTTCGACCGTTCACAACCCTTGTTTCGGTCACCAGGCACTCATTCGGATCGAGCTGCTCGATATCAGAAACTCTCATGCCGGTAAGAATCGACAACAGTCCCGCTCTCTTGACAAAAGCGTAACGGCAACCGGCTTCTGCAAGAGCCAGCACCTCATCAGCCATTAAATACCCCCGGCGAGATTCAGGAGGCGAAATCGATTTAACCCTTTCGGTTACCCGATCTTTGAGCAAACCTTCCCGATACGCCTCATTCAGCACTGTCCGGAGCCGGGCGAAATATGCCGCTGCACACCCCTGGGAATGACTGTCCAGCAGGTGTTGCCGATACCCGGACAGGAACTCTTTAGTAACAGCCGAAAACGGAACCTTATCACCCGCATACATCACGAAAGCCGACAGCGCGGTTTTGTATGCCAGAGCAGTTCCTGTCTTTTTACCTTCAGTGAATTTACGGTAAAACCCTACAAGATCACCTGTTTCATGACGACCGGCTTGCAGAAAAGACAAATCATTGCTATTTATCATCAGCAAGATTTCAGCCTTGCGCTTCTCGGCCATCAGCATATATGCGCGGTTTTCCGCTCTCTGCCGGGCGTTTGATGGCCCGGCGTGCAGCCTGATACCAAGGCTTTTCCAACGAGTGGCTTTTCCGGTCGCAGGGTTCGGCAAAGGAGGACTGAAATCCAGGACAAGACTACAGTACTTCCCGGATTTCAGCAGGCGTTTCCTGATAGTGATGTGCACTGTATCGTTTGTATCGTGAAGAAAGCAAGTGATACAAACATGATACAAAAATTAGGCTAAAGACAGGCAAGATCAAATACCAAAGAAAACCGAGCAGAAAGCTAATGGTCTTTATAAAAACAATTTAAGAACAACAAGAAGTACGTTAATGCTCAAATATCAATATCGCTCCTATACAGCAGATAATCTTCATAACCTTCCTCAGTACGGGAAACTGCCTGAAGAGCAGCTTCAGGCCATAAAAACCGTAGCTGCCGTGTATCCATTCAGGGTAAACAGTTATGTAACCGAAAATCTGATTGACTGGTCCAACATTCCTGAGGATCCGATGTTCAGACTGACCTTTCCTCAGGATAAAATGCTCGATCCGGAAGACTTTGAACGAATATCAGGGCTCATCAGAGCCGAAGCCGAGCCAGAGGTGATTCGCCAGGCGGCAAGAGAAATACAACTCCTGCAGAACCCCAATCCTGCCGGACAGATGGAGCTCAATACTCCCCGTGTGGATGATGAATTTCTTCACGGCATTCAGCACAAATACAGGGAAAGTGTACTGTTCTTCCCTTCTGAAGCCCAGATCTGCCACGCTTATTGCACCTACTGTTTCAGATGGCCACAGTTTTCAGGACTTGAAAGCCTTAAATTTGCAAACAACGATGTCAGGGTACTGATCAACTACCTCGAAGAACATCCCGAGGTAAAAGACATTATCTTTACCGGAGGCGATCCGATGGTAATGAGCACCAACCTGATAAAAAAGTACATCCAGCCCTTGCTGAACATACCCACCATAAGAACAATCAGAATAGGAACAAAAGCACTGAGCTGGTGGCCTTATCGCTTTACCTCAGAACGCGACGCCGATGAATTGCTGAGCTTCTTTGAGCAAATCGTATCATCAGGCAAACATCTTGCCATCATGGCGCATAACAGCCACCCCAGAGAAATCGAGACACCGGTAGCCGCTGAGGCCATTCGCCGTATTCGGTCGACCGGCGCAGTCATACGAAGCCAGTCACCTATTGTGCGGCATGTCAATGACGACGCCCGTACCTGGGAAATCATGTGGCAGAAGCAGCTTCAACTGGGCATTATCCCCTACTACATGTTCCTCGAAAGAGATACCGGCGCCAGGCATTATTTTGAAATCCCTCTCGCCCAGGCGGTTGAAATTTTCAATACCGCTTATCAGAAAATGTCCGGACTCGGCAGAACCGTGCGAGGGCCGTCAATGTCCTGTTCACCGGGGAAAATTATTGTTGAAGATATCACTGAAATCAATGGTGAAAAAGTGTTTGCCCTGAAATTCACACAAAGCAGAAACCCCGAATGGACAAACAAGCTGTTCTTTGCAGAATACAATGAATCTGCCTCGTGGATAGATGACCTCACTCCTGCCTTCGGTCATGATGAGTTCTTCTTTGAAAAAGAAATGGATGAGCTTTACAGCTACTATTAACCAAACAATCAACACCAATTATACAAGCCAATACAGCACAAATACACACGCTGTATTGGCTTTTTTATTTCACATATAGTCGATCAAAGAAAAACATAAAACAAGAATAAAAGACACAATAAAAATCATAGAATAAAAACGAACTTATAATAAAATATACTTTATACAAAACCACTTATTAAATTTTTTTACAAATACTTAATGATATAAAAACAAAATATATTTAAGCATTGAAGAGCAAAGTTATCTTGCAATTAAAATCAAATTATGAAGGCATTATACACATATTTTATTGAAAATATATCGGCAGATATTAGAGGATCCTTGCTCAGCGGACAAAGCTTTAGATGGAACTATTATCAAGACAGTGAACAAAAATATTTTGGCGTAATTGGTGACGACTTGTTCATTCTTGAAAACAATGAAGACGATTGGTATACCGTGACAACAACGAAAAAATTCTCCTGTGATGAAGAGTTTCATGAATTTATCGGCTTTTACTTCAGCCTCGATATAAATCCGGACGACCTCTTCCCTGCCGGGTTCAGTGAGCAATATCCCGGTATCTGGAGGCTGATCAAACCTTATTTGGGCATAAAAGTCCTGCGACAGAATGCATTTGAAACTCTTGTTACCTTTATGTGCGCTCAGGGGCTCGGTATGAATATCATAAGAAGGCAGATCTCCTACCTGACGAGAGAATACGGGAAAGAACACACCGTGGACATAGCTGGTAAACCCTTTACCTACAACAGCTTCCCTTCCCCGGAAACCCTTGCCGGAATAGCTCCGGACTCCCTGCAGCTCTGCACGAACAACAATTGCATAAGAGCGACAAACATCATAAAAGCGGCTTACAGCGTCGCAACCGGCCAACTCGACCTGGAAGACCTCCAAGACCCCGATATGCCCTTAGAAACGTCGAGAGAGCGACTTTCTGCTCACTCGGGCATAGGCAACAAGATTGCCGACTGTGTCCTGTTGTTCGGTCTGCATCGTTTTTCGGCATTCCCCATAGATACGCACGTGCGCCAGTATTTGGCAACATGGTTTTCAATCGACAAGGCACTACAATCATTGACCCAAAAGAATTATCTTTTCCTTCAGGAAGAGGTCTCGCGCATTCTGAACCCTGAATTTGCCGGCTTTGCCGGGCACATCCTTTTTCACAGTTGGAGAAAAGAGGTTAAGCATCTGACCTCCTTTTAGTACGCAACCACTTGTCACCATGAGCAGAAAAAACCTTATTGCAGTGATACACAGCCGTCTTGTTGCATTGTTGATTGCTGCCATGTTTCTCGGTTCCTGTGCAACCGTTCCCGTAACCGGACGTTCGCAGCTCAACCTTGTCCCCTCTTCTTCCATGCTCTCATTGAGCAACGAGCAGTACAACGATTTTCTCCGCAAAAACAAGCGGAGCAAAAACAGCGCGGAAACTGCCAGGGTAAAGCGTGTCGGCCGTAAACTGAAAGTTGCTGTTGAACAGTATTTTCGGCAGCGCGGCCTTGCATCGGAATTGCGAAATTACTCCTGGGAATTCAACCTTATTGAAAACAAATCAGCCAACGCCTGGTGCATGCCCGGTGGAAAAATCGCAGTCTATACCGGCATTCTTCCCTACACAAAAAACGATGCGGGCATGGCTGTTGTCATGGCTCATGAAATCGCTCATGCCGTCGCCAAACATGGCAATGAACGCATGAGCCAGATGCTCCTGACACAGATGGGAGGCATGGCCCTGAACTCAGCACTCAGTTCAAGCCCTAAAAAAACCCGCCAAATGTATATGACAGCGTTTGGCGTCGGTTCACAACTTGCAGTTGTACTCCCCTACAGCCGGCTTCAGGAGTATGAAGCCGACAAAATCGGACTGATTTTCATGGCCATGGCCGGTTACAACCCGAACGAGGCAATCAGTTTCTGGAAAAGGATGTCCAAAGCATCAAGGGGTGGAAAACCGCCCGAATTCCTCAGCACCCATCCTTCGGATGCATCGAGAATCCGCCAGATCAGAAATGCGATACCTGATGCGATGAGGTATTACAGGAAGTGAATGGGAAAAGAAACTATGAAGAGAGTCCTTGTTGCCGGTGCTTCGGGGTATATCGGGCGGTACGCTGCTCAAGCATTCAAGCAGCGGG
>JAKSCY010000522.1 GCA_022360355.1 Chlorobiales bacterium | reverse complement strand
GCTGTTTGACGGATTCGGTAACATCTATACGTTCAAAAAGCTCAAGAGCGCAGGCCGGCTCGGCAGGTTTCAGGCCCGCAATGCCATTGAACAGGTAATTCTGCAGGTAAGTGAAGCTTATTATAATCTTGCCGACGCTTCCAAGCAGGTTGCCGTTGCCGAAGAAGCCCTTGCCATATCCGGGGACAGGCTGAAGCGTGCCCGACTCAGATCTGAATACGGCCAGGCAAACACCCTTGAGGTGCTCTCTGCGTCGGTGGATGTCAATGCGGACAGTGTTGCCTGGAAAGAAGCTGTACTTGGCATGGAAAACGCGAACCGCAGATTGAACCTGCTGTTGGACCGCCCCATCGATGCATCGTACGGGATAAGGAGCGACGTTTCTTTCGACAAAGGGCTGGAAAAAGAGGAGATTCTCCAGAGCGCGAAACAATCTTTTTCAGCATATCTTGCAGCTCGTGAATCGGTAAAACAAGCGGAATATGATCTTGGTATAACAAGGTCTGACTTTTTCCCTGAACTCGGGGTCCAGGCCGGTTACGGTTTCAGCAACACTCTTGCAGGGTTTGATCCCGGAACGGATGATCTGTCGGGAAACTTTTCAGCGGCTCTGACGCTGAACTTTAATTTGTTTAATGGTTTTCAGTCAAGCATCAGGCGCCAGAATGCCCGGATTGAATTACAGAACGCAAAACTGCTTGAACAAAAAGCTCTCAGCGAACTGGAAAAACAGGTTGCCGATACCTGGCAGGAGTATCTGAATACACTTGATATTCTGGAGTTTCAGAAAAAAAACCTTGAAACGGCTGAACTGAACTTCAGACGTTCAAAAGAGTTGTATGTGCTCGGACAGTTGACGACAACAACATTCAGGGAAGCCCAGCTCAATCTGATCAATGCACGAAAAAGCATTGCTTCGGCTGGGTATGATGCAAAGATTCTCGAACTGAAACTGAAACGTTTCGCCGGCAAGCTGGTTCAGGAAGGGAAGTAACAAGTGACGAGTGACAAGTGACAAGGGGGAAGTAATCAGTCAGCAGTTTTCAGTAGGCAGTAGGCCTTGAGTCGGCAGTCAGCGGTGGGCAGTTGGTGCCTGTTACGCTGGCAGCTTCGCGGAAACCCTGTTCGTGATCGGGTTGAGCGGGATAGAGCATGTCCGGAAAACCAACGAAATCCCCGGCCCTGAACGTTGTTTTATGAGTGTGGCATTTTTTATGAGGGAATGGAAAAAGTGTTTGTTTCTAAACGGTAGAGTGGTATATTAAGAGCCTTCCAGTAAAGCGGGGCATGGCGCAGCTGGTAGCGTGCCTGCTTTGGGAGCAGGAGGTCCCGAGTTCGAGTCTCGGTGCCCCGACACATGCGGAATGTTCATTGGCAAGAGCTTAGTTGTGCCCGTAGCTCAATTGGATAGAGCATCAGCCTTCTAAGCTGAGGGTTACTGGTTCGAGTCCAGTCGGGCATGCAATGCAGTAAACCATTTTTATGGTGATTGTAGCTCAGTTGGTTAGAGCGCCAGGTTGTGGCCCTGGAGGTCGGGGGTTCGAGTCCCCTCATTCACCCT
>JAKSCY010000296.1 GCA_022360355.1 Chlorobiales bacterium | reverse complement strand
GACTCCAAACCCGGTGAGCCCAAGGACCAACACCAGGGCACTGATATCCATCCAAACATAGCTCACCGCGTAGCCTTCCGGATGCATTACCGGCATCACCAGCACGATCATTTCCAGAAAGTGCCCGAACAGAACAACCCCACAAACGGTCAGCAGCACACGCGAGAGCTTTTTGGTGGTCGCCGACATCAAAACCGTGAACGGAAAGAGGAACATGCAAATAACCACGAGCGACACGATGATGCGCCACGACCCCTGCCATCGGTTCGTCATCCACTCAGTTTCCTCGGGTATATTCGCATAGTAGATCAGCATGAACTGGCTGAACGTGATGTACATCCAAAAGACGGCGAATGCGAAGATCCACTTGCCGAGATCGTGGCGCGTATCTTCGGTCACTCGTGCTTTTAACTCGGCGACCGGCAGACGGGCGACAATCGCCAATAAAGCGTGCCCGGCCACAATCCCACCGGCAAACACGTACACCCCGAATATGGTCGAGTACCAGGCGTACTCGAGTGACATCAGCAGATCGAAACTCGCGAAGCTCAGCGTCAAGGCCAGTGCGATCAGTGACGGGCCACTCCACCGTCGCATGTTCATCGTCAGCCCGGGGTCGCGCGTGGTGTCCTGCTCAAACGACCGGCGTCGCATTTTTTCCGCGATAAGAGCCCATACAGTCAGATAAATGATCATCCGCACGACGAAAAACGGCACGTTCAAATAAGGCCGCTTGTGTTGCAGTAGCGGATTGCTGTCGTGGCCGGTCCACCCGTAGAGAACCGTGACGCCAAGCAGAATCGGCAGTGCGCCGATCGCAAGCCAAGGCAACGCACCGACAACATGCTCCGCCAGCCGCCGCACGACCGTCGACCACCTTGCTGCTGTCACGTGATGGAAGAGGATAAAGAACAGGCAGCCCAGTGCCGTGGTCGTTGCGAAGCTCCATGCCACCAGATACGCGTGCAGCGCGTGGCGCAGGGAGACGAAGCAGCCGGCGACGAGACCGATGAGGCCTACAACGCCGACGAAACGAATTCCCTGCGCTACCCTGCGATCCACGGTCATGGCTGCTCCAAT
>JAKSCY010000796.1 GCA_022360355.1 Chlorobiales bacterium | reverse complement strand
GAAGCGTCGGCAAGATTATAATAAGCTTCACTTACCTGCAGAATTACCTGTTCAATGGCATTGCGGGCCTGAAACCTGCCGAGCCGGCCTGCGCTCTTGAGCTTTTTGAACGTATAGATGTTACCGAATCCGTCAAACAGCGTATAGCTTGCCTGCAGGGTAGCATTTGTCGAGGTGAACTCGGTGAGCCCCGATATTGCAGGTTCTTCGTTATCCTGATAGTTCACAGACCCGACAAGATCAATTTTCGGCAGCAAACCCGCATTGCCGATGTTGACATTGTTGCTGCTGATTTTTTCCTCTCCCCTTGCAACCTGGATATCCTGATTGCGGGAAAGTGCCTCGGCTATAGCATCTTCAAGACCCAATAACTCGGCAGCCCAAAGGGGTGAAACCAGAAGCACATTGAAAAGCAGCACTATCGCTCCAGGCAGCACAGCGCCAAAGACAAACCTGTTCCCTGCTCTTTTTATCATGGCCTTTTCGGTTTTCAGCATCTTACAATCTTCTTTTCTCTTTTTTTCCGGCTGTACCACCGTTCTTTTCCGGCGCTCATCATTTCGATTACGATCCATCATCATCGGGCAGGCACATGGGCCTGCCCCTGCAGCTGTTTCCTGTTACAAGCTCCGGCTCACCGTAAGCCGCCAACTGACTGCTGCACACTGCCTACTGCCCCTGCTCCCGCTCTTCCCCTTCAAACAGTTCCCTGCGCATGGAGGCAGGTTCAACTGATTCAGGATTCGGTTTTTCTTCTCCAAAGAGCCCCAGTGCAAACACTTTGGAGCGGTTAAGCAACACCAGCAGAGCAGGCAGCATCAACAGTGTCAACAGTGTTCCGAACAACAGGCCATAAGCCACGGAAATAGCCATCGGAGACAGAAATTGAGCCTGCCTGCTCTGCTCGAAAATCAGTGGGCCGAGACCGGCAATCGTAGTAAAAGATGTCAAAATAATAGGCCGGAAACGACTGAGGCCCACTTCATACACCGCGTCATAAAAAAGCCTTCCTTTCTGCAGGCGGTTGTTGAACGCATTGACAAACACAAGCGCATCGTTGATAACGATACCGATAAGAGCAATAACACCGAAAAACGACAGAATGCTCATCAGATAGCCTTGAATAAAATGCCCCCATACCACCCCGATGAGGCTGAACGGAATCATGAGAAAAACAATCAGTGCCTGCAGAAACGAACGAAAAGAAAACACCACAACGAGGAACATCATCACCAGGACCACCGGAAAGACGCTTTTCATCGAATTGGTAGTCTTGTCGCTCTCCCTGCTCTGCCCTTCAAAATCATAGCCTACATCGGGAAACGCATCCAGAAGACCAGGCATGATCTCCAGTTGGATACGTTCAAGCAGATCCGGCACAGATTCCTTTGAATCAGTAATATCCGCCTCAATTTTGACCACCCGCTGCGCATCGATATGATTCACTGAAGAAACTCCGCGCTGAATCTGAACGTCAGCAATTGTTCCAAGAGGAAAGGCTCTGCCGTCGGGCAGGCGAATGTCCATCCTCTCCATCTTGGCGACCGACTCACGATCCATCTCGGAAAATCGCACCCAGACCTTCACTTCATCAATACCTCTCAGAATCCTCTGGGTTTCATAACCGAAAAACCCGCTCCTGACCTGGCTCATCACATCAGATTCAGTGAGACCGAGCGATCTTGCCCTGTCGTTAAGCGTTACCCGAACTTCTCGCAAACCGGGAGGGTCGTCATCAATAACATCCTTCAGTTCAGGCATCCTCCTCAACTCTCCCTCAAGGTACTCTTTCGCTCCTCTCAACTGCTCAAGGTTGTCACTCTTAAGCGCTATGGACACCGGCATTCCCCAGAACCCGCCGGTTCCAACCTGCAGCTTCTCAGCCCCCGGAACAGCACCGATTTTTTCCCTTATAGCGTTGGATACCTGCCTGCTCGACCATTGCCGGAACTGGCTCTCGAGCAAGGTGATCCTCAGTCCCCCTTTATGTGCATCCGGCCCGACCGAGCGCCCGATTGCCTTGACAAGATCCTGTCCGTATTCTTCCTTGTATTCGTCGCTGACTTCTTTTACATTCGTTTCCATTCGAGCCAGCAGACTGTCCGTTACTGTCTGACGTGTTCCTGCCGGCATTTCAAACGTCAATTGAACGTTATCAAATTCGAGATTCGGGAAAAAGGTCATTTTTACGATACCTCCCTGCAACGCACCAATCGTAATGAACATCAGGGCTACCGGAACCACGGCCGCCACCAGCGGGTTATCAATACAAAAGCGCAGCACCGGCGCATAGAGCTTGTCGCGCTGAAAGTGGATGAACGCCTCCGATTTACGCAAGAGCCATGTTTTCTGACCCGGATTTCCACGCAATGCCCGGGAATGCGCTATATGACCGGGAAGAATGAAAACCCCCTCGACAAGAGAAATCAGGAGAGTGGCAATTACGACAAACCCGATATCCCTGAACCGCTCCCCGAAAGAGCCTTCAAGAAACAGAAAAAGCGTGAAGAACACAATGGTTGTCAGTACGGCCGCCATAACCGAAGGAAGCACATCCATGGTCCCCTGCACTGCCGCATCGAAAGGGTTCTGTCCTTTCTCATAGCGTTGATAGATACTTTCGGCAATAACGATACCATCATCGACCAGGATACCGACAACGAGGATCATGGCAAGCAGGGATACTACATTGATGGTTAAACCGTAAAACGTGCCGAGCATGAACATACCGGCAAAAGAAAGCGGTATGGAGAGGGCTACCCAGAATGCCATTCTCGGATTCAGGGAAAAGGACAGAAAGAGCACCACAAGAATGCTCCCGATAAGGCCGTTCGAAGCAAGAATATTTGCGCGCTCCTGCACAATACCCGAACCATCACGCAACAGACTGACAGATACATCATCATGTTTTGCATCAAACTCCTTCAGGAATGCAGCAACCTTCCGGGCGATGGTGAACATGTCTTCATCGCTGGTTTTTTCAATATCGATCGTGACCGAAGGCTTCCCGTCGTAATAGGTCCGGTTCGGATCTTCCGACCAGCGGTCTTTTACCACAGCAACATCCTTCAGGCGTACCAGCCCTCCTGCCTCGGTGGTTCGTACCACAATATTCTCAATATCCGCAGCATAGTACCCCTGGGTATCCGAGCGTATGAGCAGTTCCTCTTCAGCTCCCTTGATAATGCCGCCTGTTATCCTCAGATTTGCCTTGCTGACAGCAGCAGCCACTTCATCAAACCTCAAACCATAGGACTTCAGCACATTTTCACGGATACTAACCTCTATTTCCTCTTCCGGGAACCCGCTCAGAGTAATCTTTGAAATACCTTCATTGTTGCGCAGCTCGCGCTCGATCCTGCGGGCATAGGTTTTCAGAACCTCAAGATCAACATCTCCGTAGATAGAGTAGGCAACGACAAAATCGGTCATTTCCATCTTGTATCTCCTGATCTTTTCCAGCCCTACAGGGAAAGAACTGATCTGGTCAACCGCATTGCTCACCTCCTGCAACAGGATATTCACATCATAGTTCTGGAGCAGCTCGACAGTGATTGTTGCAGAATTCTCCTGGGAAACCGATGTGACCCGCTCGATACCGGTTACACCTTTGAGCTCGTCCTCTATCTTGAGGGTAATACTCTCTTCGATCTCTTCGGGTGAAGCACCGGGAAATGAAGCAACAACAAAGATGGTATGAGAAGGGACTTCGGGAAAAAACGTGGTTTTCATCCCTTTGAAAGCAAGAAAGCCGAAAAGGAAAATCGCCAGAAAAATTGCGTTGCCCAGAACCGGGTATCTGATAAATTGCCTGATAACTCCTTTCACAGTCCAGAATCAGCTTTGAGGTACAACACTGCTCTTCCGGAAAAGCCGGAACGCCTTGAATTGCACCCTTTTGTTATACAACAGTCTCCTTTATTCCGAACCAGCCGCGCTCTGCTCCTGCATCGTGACTGCTGACTCAGAAACAACCATACCGTTGAAAAGTCCCTCTACAGGCTCGGCAATGATTGCCGTGCCATCCGGAATACCCCGTACAATCGCTGTTTTTCCGCCAACCGAAACCACTTCTACCGGAAGCAGTGTCACAACAGAATCGCGGAGCACAAATACACGACTTTCCAAATCAAGCAATTCACGGGCAATCACTGAAGCATCATCCACAGGGACACTCAGGGACGCCGAGAGGTACATGCCGTCCTTCAAACGAGGATCATCGAGAAGAACATAAACACCCACTGTCTGGGTATCCGGATCTATAGCATCGTTCACCCGAGCAACTGTTGCCTCTATCGTGCCGTTGAAATCATCGGATGAAAGCGTAATCCGGTCGCCCTCCCGAATAAATGCTGCCTCCCGTACCGGAGCAGACAGTTCCAGTTCATATGCGGTCGTAGCCGCAAACTCCCCTATCTTTTGCCCGTTACGAACCAGAATACCGGGGTTTGCCTCTGAAACAGTAACCACACCATCGAACGGTGCGAGAATACGGTACTTGGCCAG
>JAKSCY010000777.1 GCA_022360355.1 Chlorobiales bacterium | reverse complement strand
GCACCTGTAAAAGCCCAATGCGGCCAACCAACACCACAGGAGATAGCGAAATGGAAAACGGCCGCTAAACAAGGAAGTGCTCCCGCACAGTTCAATATCGGCCTATTACATGCAACTGGTCAGGGTTTGCGTCAGGATTATGGGGAAGCCATGAAATGGTACAAGCTCGCCGCGGAACAGGGGGATGCCGGAGCACAACTCAGTATCGGAAATATGTATGCAGCCGGTCAAGGTATTGAGCAGGACTATGAAGAAGCCATGAAGTGGTACATGCTCGCTGCAGAGCAGGCTAATGCTATCGCTCAGTACAATGTCGGTTTATTGTATGCAGATGGTCAAGGTGTGAAGCAAGATAAAAAAGCTGCGAAAGAGTGGTATAGAAAAGCATGTGACAACGGATTGCAAAAAGGATGCGATGCATACCGAAAACTGAATGAAGCAGGGCATTGATAACCATTGACCTCCCCGGAAAACTTGAGGGCACCTATAAATCCTTGAACCGTGGCTTCAGGATACCCGCCAGTTCGCTGTAGGGCAGGTCAATCTTCGTCGTACCGTAGGCGTAGGCGGCAATTTCATACTGATTGTAGAAAAACGCTATTCCTTTATCTGTGAGAGCGAAGTTGCTGTTGAAGCGAATGTAGTTTTCAAAAAGCATGCCCTTCTCCCCGTCAAGCCTGTCTGTTGCAGAAAGCCCTTTCATCTGCCTGTAACGGCTGTCGATCAGTGTGTTCAGACGCTCCTCGAAATCTTCTGCAAAAACATCGTTCAGACCAAGACGTTTTCCTGTGCGGGTATCGAAGACGAAGTATTCGGTATGGCTGTTGCCGTGTGCACCGCCGGTGAATGCATAATAGGAAAGATCAACCGTCAAGAGATCCGATCGGTTCAACAGCACGGAACCGGCGAGTTCGAACTGGTAGGGCCAACTGACCGGAAATTCTTTTCGAGCTGCTTCGTATTCCCTGAAAAAATTTTCCGCAAGCTCCTCGATGGTTATGCCGCCGGTATAGCTTTCTCCCGGACTCAAAGCGGTACTGTTTGCAATCCAGTTCAGCAGATATCGGTTTATGGTTTCTGCATGTTCTCCATCTGAAAAAACCGGATAGCGAAACTTGCAGTACGTGTCATTCTCAGCCCCTTCTCCTCCATCCTGATAAACCTTGTCAAAGCTTTTCATCTCATAGCTGAGCGATTGAGTAGAGTCGCCGTTATCCTTGCTGCTACAGGCTGCAACGAAACCAAGAAAGCATCCGATGGCTGCTGAAAGCAGATAGAACCGGAATCGTTTTTTCATAGGAGTCCAGGGTTATGCACTTCATAACGAATGCAGGTTGCACGTACACACGTACAAATATACGTGTATTTTCTCCTGTACCAACCATGCAATGCTCTTGAACACAAACAGTTACGCCATAGAGCCTCTGCCGAAAACACCGGGGAATGCAGAAATGGCCCTTGGCATAACAGTATGCCATTTTGTATTCTGTTGTTAACACCCGATACTTGGTCGGTCAACAGTAAATGCTCGCTTCTGATTTCAACACCGGGGTCAATCCAACGCCGAAACGATGTCCTTGTACTCAGAATTCTCCGAACACTATGAAGAAGTCTTTCCTCTGAGGGAAGAGATCGTCTGTTTTCTGCAAGCGCATACCACACAAAAAGGAGAAAATATCCTTGACCTTGGCTGTGGTCCCGGTCATTATTGCGGGCGACTTCAGCAGGACGGATTCAACGCTCTGGGCATAGACCTTGATGAAAAAATGATCAGTGCCGCTCGAAACAAGTATCCTGAAGCCCGTTTTTACGGCCTCGATGTAAATGGTATTGACACCATTGACGAAAGGTTCCACACCATCTACTCTATCGGCAATGTTATGGCTCATATCCCCCACAATCAGCTCCGCAGCCTTGTGTTTTCGATCAAAAAGCTGCTCTACCCCGGAGGATACTGGATTTTTCAGGTTGTCAACTGGGATTACTTGCTGAAACTTCCGCAGTATACCTTTCCCGTCAAGTCACTGGCAGGGGGAACCGTCACGTTTCACCGTGAGTATGAAGAAATATCCGAAGAACAGGTAATGTTTCACGTTTTCATGCAATCAGAAAACGCCACCCTCTTTGACGAAAAGCTCAGGCTCTATCCGTTACGAAGCGACGATTACCTGAATCTGCATTCGGCAGCCGGATTTCATCCGGTCGGCCTCTATGCTGACTTCAATAAAAAAGAGTACAGGAAAGAAGCTGATTCCGGCGCCATATTCGTCTTTTCGAAAGACCGATCCTCCTCCACATCATAACCAGGGAAACTCTATTTATTGTCATGAGCGGTTCAAGTGCAAGGTGCTGCGCTCCGTTCACCTTGCACTTGAACCGCTCAACGAGGCAATTGAAGCGCGGAATAGATAAATAGAGGTTCCCACCATTAAAACAGGAAATACTCATATGAACAACCCTTCGATAAAGATCACACAACTCCCGGATTTACAGACAAAACTTTCCGGGGTTGTTCATTCGGAAAGATATGCGTGTCTCAAAAGCGTAGGCGACAAGCAACGGCCACACTGCCCCGAAAGCGATACTCCAGGCAATTTCCTCCAGCGGCACGCCGAAAAAGTAGTAACCGGACAATGCCTGTATATTCCATTGCATTAAAAAATCGGGGTTAAGCGAAAACGCTATAATGCAGGTAACCGTATACATGGCACCGAAAGAAACCGCACCGACAAGAAACAAAGGCCAGAGTTCACTGCGCAACCATAGAAACACGACGATCATTACTGACAATACCAGAAGAACACCATGCATGGGATCAGACCCCATAAAAAGCAGAAAAAGCCCGAGAGGGGTTCCGCCCGCCGTCCAGACCAGATATCGCCGCAGCATACGTTTAATCTGGATATCCAGCGAAAGCCGGTTTCGTAGCGGCCATGTTACCAGAAACCAGACTATGCCGCCGTTTGCAAATGAAAAAATAATATCCTCGATTCCCGCACCCCACTCGCCAATGCGCACGGGATTCCAGTAGTCCGGAACGAAAATAATCGAGAGAAACCCGTATGGAGCGGAAAGCAGGGCACTCCAGAGCATCGGACGACGCTGATCTCCTGCTGCAATGAACAGCAGAAGAAACAATGCAAGCAATAGCAAGCTAATGAACAGATAGGGATAGGTAGACAACAACGACTCACTCATACCTCAGAGCATCGACAGTGTTTATACGAATCGCACGGAACGCCGGGTACAAACCACCAAATACTCCCAGCACACATGTGGCCCCGCAAACCTCCAATACCATGCGCAGGGTAATTTCAGGTTGAAGAAATCCCTGCATCTGTGGCAGGCTTGCCAGATAATGCAGCCCGTAAATGCCCAGAACACTTCCGGCAACACTTCCGAAAAGTGCGAGAAGAAATCCCTCCACGATAACTACCGCAAGAATCCTTGCCGAAGACCAGCCGACAGCCGACAGAATGCCGATCTGCCGCTTCTGCTCCGAAACGGTCATCAACAAAGTGTTCACGATCACAACCAGTGCAATGACCAGGGCAATACTTGAAGTGCCCCATGCCATTGCATGAAAAAGCCGCATAATGTGATTGCTCTCTGCAATCTGATCGGTTTCCGTGAACAGCAGCTCATCAAAAGCCTCTCCGAGTGTTTTCCTGAGATTGTCGACTTTCAGTGGTTGATCAGGATGATCTATGAGCAGATTGAATACCGTGACGGTCCCCGGCTTTTCAATCATATCCTGCATGACATGGAGTGGAAAAACAATCGTACCGTTGGTCATAACGCCGCTTTCATGGAATATTCCCGCAACGATGAATTCATTGTCCCTGATGGAGACGGTGTCTCCCACCTCTTTGCCAAGCGACTCCGAACATGCCTGGCCTATCATCACCTCTTCGGACGAGCTGAAATCCGGGAGGTTGCCTTGCACAAGATGCAGGGTCTGCCACAGATAGCTTTCTGGAGCCCAGCCGGTAATAAGTACCGCCTGCCCGGATTTGAGCGTGACCAGATCAACGAGTTCACCGGCAACTGCCCGAACGCCCTCAATCTGACGCAACTCCTCACCGACATGCTCCTTGATGGATGCTGTCAGTAGTTCCACCACTCCTTTTCGTGTAACCAGAAGATGTGTCCCCCGGTCAGTCAGGCTGTTCACCCATGCCTTCTCCAGAGCCCTGGACATACCTACAAGCGCGATAAAACTACCCACAGCAACAGCAATACCAATGACCGTAAGCACTGTTCGCATCGGCCGGCGGCCAAGACTAAGAACCGGAATACTGATAAACCTCATGGAACTAAAGATTTGTGTACATAAGCAGGGTGCATCAGGTATCCCCGGCAATCACTCCATCGACACATCGGATGGTCCGGCCTGCGCG
>JAKSCY010000254.1 GCA_022360355.1 Chlorobiales bacterium | reverse complement strand
TTCGTCAACTATCTGACGCTCGAAAGGAACTTTTCTCCTCACACAAGAACGTCCTATATGAATGATCTCAATCGGTATCTTCTTTTTGCACAGAACCTTGAAAAACCGGTTGCCGGGATAACCCTGGCCGATATACAGAGTTTCATACAGGAGCTTCACGACGCAGGACTTGAAGCACGTTCTGTTGCCAGAAACATCTCCGCCATTCGTTCTTTTCACAAATTCCTCGTTCGAGAAAATATTCTCAAGGAAAACGCGGCTGAAAACCTTCATCAGCCGAAACCCGGCCTGCACCTGCCGACAGTACTGTCGGTTGACGAAGTGTTCAGACTCCTCGATGCGCCTCTCCTCGAAGAACCTCCCGGCAAGTACCGGTTGAGAGACAAGGCACTTCTGGAATTTCTCTATGCGACGGGAATACGGGTCAGCGAACTCGTCAGTCTGCAACAAAGCAATTGCTACTTCGATGCTGGTTTCGCACGCATTTTCGGTAAAGGCTCAAAAGAGCGCCTTGTCCCTGTCGGGCGTTCCGCAACAGAATGGGTAAAACGATACCAGCAGGAACTGCGCCTGAATATAGCAAACCGCGATTCCGGGGATTATCTTTTTCTCAACGCACGCGGAACACAACTCTCCCGAATGTCAGCTTATACGATTGTTCGCCGTTGCAGCACGACAGCGGGGATCACAAAAAAAATAAGCCCGCACACCTTGCGACACACCTTCGCCACCCACCTGCTCGAAGGAGGAGCAGACCTCCGGGCAGTACAGGAAATGCTCGGCCACAGCTCCATCATCGCCACACAGATCTACACCCATATCGACCGCTCCTTCATCAAGGAGGTGCATAAGACCTTCCACCCCAGAGGGTAGGTGCGCCTCTATAAATTTGCTGCACGCCATGATTACATCGTTGAGAGGTACTCGAAATCCTCATGTACCTTATGTACACTCCGGTTTCTGCGCTCCGTTCGTCTCGTACTCATGTCGCTCGCGACAATTTATAGAGGCACCTACAGCGAATGGAATGGAATTTAACTTTTGACCTTTGCCTTTTGAATTTTGACTTTGTTCTTATCCTTTGATAACCGCGACAGGCCTCAGAAAAGCAACCTTTGTTGCAATACCGGCATTGGCAACCGTATCGACAACATCATGGATATCCTTGGGCTTCCTCGGCAAGCCCTTTCATCGAGCCTGCCTGAACGGAAATCCCTTCAGCTTCAAGCGTTTTTTTGAGCTGCTCTCCGTGTACCGTTTTTTTCGCCTTCGTGCGCGACATGCGCCTCCCGGCACCATGACAGCAGGAACCGAACGACTCGGCAAGGGCACGCTCGCTTCCCAGCAGAACAAAAGACCCGGTTCCCATACTGCCGGGAATGATAACCGGCTGACGGGGAAAAGCCCTTGTTGCCCCTTTCCGGTGCACAAGCATTGTTTTCTGTTTTCCGTCATCGAGATGCTGCTCGAGCCTTGCAATGTTGTGACAAACATCGTAGACAACCCCAAGATTTACGGAAGGAACAACCTTCTGCCAGCTCTTGCGAATCTCCCAGGTGATGAGCTGCCGGTTCGCCCAGGCAAAGTTTGCCGCTGCCGACATGGCCCGAAAATAGTCCTGCCCTTCCTTTGAGCGAAACGGAACACAGGCAAGTTCCCTGTCAGGAACCCGGATACCGTACCGGGACATGGCAACCCCCATGATTTTCAGATAATCCGATGCCGTCTGGTGGCCCAGCCCTCTCGAACCGGTGTGAACCTGCACAACCATCCGGCTTTCCGTAAGCCCAAGCGATTCGGCAGCTTCAGGATCGTAAACAGTGTCAACTCTGTCGATTTCGATAAAATGATTGCCGGCCCCAAGAGTACCCAGTTGATCCATTCCACGAGCTTTGGCTTTTTGCGACACAGCCGCAGGGTCAGCCTCGGCTGCCCGGCCCCCGGACTCCTGATTCAGCAGATCATCTTCGTCTCCGTATCCGAATCCAACCATTCCGGGCGCACC
>JAKSCY010000660.1 GCA_022360355.1 Chlorobiales bacterium | reverse complement strand
GTGCGTGCTGTGCACCAAACGGACCAGAAAGGGTCTTGATCCGGCTTGTGTACACCACTGCATGGCCAATTGCATTACCTACGGCAAACTGACGCAGCTGGCCGGACAGATGGAGGAGAAGGCAAGGATGGTGCTGTGGGCACCAAAATAATTCCTGTAGAAAAGCAATCTCTTCTGACTAATTTCTACGTTGGGAGATAATTTTAATCCTCGAAGTATTTAATATACGTCTGTGGTTAAAATTATCTTCCGCCTTGAAATTAAACAAAATTAACCGCTTTTCTACAAGAATTAGAAATTTTATCCAAGATTCGAAGAGGTGATTAAACCCGAACGATAAAAAAGATGCAAAAAGAGTACATACACTTTAGAAGCCATTTCAAAAATAGGATTTTAGTTTTAGTTCAAGGACGGTGATCCATTTAACCGCAGGAATATATGTAATATTTTGAGGACTTAAATTGATCATCGGCCGCCGAAATTGGGCTAAAGGACATTTTTGAGGTGACTTCTACATACTGCCAAGGAGAGACTTATGACTGACAATGGTGTAAAAATTATCAAAACCACGACCTGGTCGCCGGGGCCCGGCTGCCACGGCGGCTGCGGCGTGCTGGTCCATGTCAAGGACGACAAGGTGATCAAGGTGGAAGGCGACCCGGACCACCCGTGGAACCAGGGGCGGCTCTGCTCCCGGTGCCTGTCCATGACCCAGTACATGTACCATGAAGACCGGCTTAAAAAGCCGATGAAACGGGTCGGTGAACGGGGTGAGGGAAAATTTGAAGAAATTTCCTGGGATGAGGCCTTTGACCTGATTGAAAAGAAAATGAAACATATCCGGTCCGAGTACGGCCCGGAATCGGTGGTGTTCCACCAGGGCACCGGCCGGGACATCGGCGGCTGGATCTCCATGCTGGCCTATGCCTACGGCAGCCCCAACTGGATGTTCGGCCTTTCCGGGATATCCTGTTATACGCCGCGTCTGATGATGATGTCCATTACCCAGGGAGACTTTGCCGTAGTGGATGCGTCCCAGTGGCATGAAAAGCGGTATGATGATCCGGAGTATGAAATCCCGGAAACCGTGACTATCTGGGGACAGAATTTGCCGGCCACATGCCCG
>JAKSCY010000478.1 GCA_022360355.1 Chlorobiales bacterium | reverse complement strand
TTGTTCCGGTATTCGCAATCGGTATCGGTGCCCACGAGTTCTGCGGGGTGTATGACAATGCGGACATCGCCAGGAAGATTATCAAGGTTGCCGATCTGTCGCGTTAGGGGGCCTTTTATCTTTCTTCCTGGTTTGTTTTTTTACACTTCTGCCCCGAATGGCTTATTTGGCAGTGAAATAGTTGCTATTTTCTGCAATGCGTTCTGTAAAAACAGCAGAAGCGCCGTTATTTTTCATTACCTGAATCGAGCGATTGTCGTGGTGTCCTGACAGGTCGGGAAAGTACAGGAAACGTTCGGTTCGGATATTAACACTATGATCGCTGGAGGATTTTATGGCTGACTTATCGACAACATATATGGGGCTCAAGCTGAAAAATCCGCTTATTGCGGGGAGTTCCGGCATGACGGGATCAGTTGAAGACGTTAAAAAAGCTGTAGATGCAGGCGCTGGCGCGGTTGTGTTGAAATCGCTTTTCGAAGAACAGATACGTAATGAATCAGGTTCTGCAATCGACAGCAATGAGCAACTGTATTACTACGCGCAGGCTGAGGATTATATTCGCAGCTATACCCGCGGCAACGATCTCAGGGAATATCTCGATCTTGTAAGCGGGAGCAAGAATGCCGTAAGTGTTCCCGTTATTGCGAGCATCAACTGCGTTTCCTCTTCGGAGTGGACAGAATTTGCGTCCCAGGTACAACGGGCAGGTGCCGATGGGCTTGAGCTGAACATGTTCATGCTTCCCTCGGATCCACGCAAGGACAGCAGTCAGAATGAGAGGATGTACCTTGACATACTCGAAAAAGTTACAAAACTGGTCAGTATTCCTGTTGCGGCCAAAATAAGCTATTATTTTTCAGGGCTTGCCAATATGGTCGGAAAGATAGCAGCAACCGGTGTCAGCGGACTGGTGATGTTCAACAGGTTTTTTTCTCCCGATATTGACATAGAAACATTCAAGGTGAAAAACTCACATGTTTTCAGTACCCCGGAAGAGCTTGCGATTTCCCTGCGCTGGGTGGCAATGCTCTCTTCCAGGGGTCCCTGCGATGTCGCCGCCTCGACCGGGATTCATGACGGGAAAGCCCTGATAAAGCAGCTTCTTGCGGGGGCAAAGGCCGGGCAGGTTGCATCGGTGCTTTACCGGAAAGGCTATGGCGCAATCGGAGAGATGCTAAGCGAACTGGACGCATACATGAGGCGCCACAATTTTTCATGTCTCGACGAGATGATCGGAAAAATGAGCGTTGACAAGGCAGACAACCCGGCGGCCTATGAACGGGTGCAGTTCATGAAATACTTCAGCGGCATATCGTGAATCAGCAATAACAATCATCAAATCCCGACCTGTATGGCACACTCGGATCCTAACTGTCTTTTCTGCAAAATCGTGAACGGGGACATTCCTGCCGATATTGTTTACCGCAACGAACATGTGCTGGCTTTCAGGGATATTAACCCTGCCGCTCCGCAGCATCTGCTGATTATTCCGCTGAAGCATATTGCTTCCCTGAACGGCCTTTCGGAGGACGAGGATACCCTGATTGCCGGGCAGATCATGCAGGCGGCAAAGGTTGTCGCAAAAGAGGCCGGTATTGATAAGTCAGGGTACCGTCTTGTGTTCAATACCGGCCCGGATTCCCTGCAAAGCGTTTTTCATATACACGGGCATCTTATGGGAGGCAAGACGATGGGCTGGCCTCCGTTTCCCGGTGCATCGGTCGAGCACGGGTAAATCAGTTGGCAGTTATCAGCAGGCAGTTGGCAAAATGTGAGTTTTGACCTTGAGGTAATCTCATGAATACATACAAAGACCCTTTAGGTGTTGTCAGGAAACTGCAGCTTTCCGACGGGGAGGTGAGTTACTACTCTCTTGCCGCGCTTGAATCGGCAGGACTGGGTGCTGTTGCAAGACTGCCGAAAACCATCAAGATTCTGCTTGAGGCTGTTGTGCGCAACGTCGATGATTATTCCGTTCGCGGGGAAGATGTTGCCGTCGTTGCCGGATGGACGCCGGAAAACGCGGCACCGTTGGAGATTCCTTTCAAGCCGGCAAGGGTTGTTCTGCAGGATTTTACCGGTGTGCCTTCTGTTGTCGATCTTGCCGCCCTGAGAGAGGCGTGCAGATCGCTTGGTGGCGATCCGTCGGCAATTAACCCGCTTGTCCCCTGTGACCTGGTAATCGACCATTCGGTGCAGGTGGATTATTACGGGTGCTCCGATGCGCTGGAGAAAAATCTCGACAGGGAGTTTGAGCGGAACAGCGAGCGGTACGAGTTTTTGAAATGGGGCCAGCGGGCTTTTGATAATTTCCGTGTCGTTCCTCCCGGCACAGGGATTGTTCACCAGGTCAATCTTGAACACTTCGCAACTGTCGTGCGCCGCAGCGACGGTCTGGTGTTTCCCGATACCCTCGTCGGGACGGACAGCCATACAACCATGATCAACGGCCTCGGCGTTCTCGGGTGGGGCGTGGGAGGCATTGAAGCCGAAGCGGTCATGCTTGGTCAGCCGATCTATATGCTGCTGCCCGGAGTTATCGGGTTCAGGTTGACAGGAAACCTGGGCAATCACGTTAATGCAACCGACCTGGTACTCACCGTTACCGAGATGCTTCGCAACGAGGGGGTTGTCGGCAGGTTCGTTGAATTTTTTGGTCCCGGCTTGAAAAGTCTGTCACTTCCCGACCGTGCAACCGTCTCGAACATGTCGCCCGAGTACGGGGCAACCGTGGGATATTTCCCTGTTGATTCCGTGACGCTGGAGTATCTGTCGGCTACCAAGAGAGAGGCGCATTGCGAACTTGTCGAACGTTACTGCAGGGAGCAGGGGCTGTGGCATGATGAAGAGCATGAGCCCCTGTTCGGAAGGGTTATCGAGCTTGATCTCGGTACAGTCCGGACCTCTCTTGCCGGCCCGAAGCGTCCGCAGGACCGTATAGAGCTGGGGTCGATGCCGTCTCAGTGGAAAAGAGATCTGTATACGGTGTATGGCAAGCTGGTTGTCAACGGAGGCAGCAACATGTCGTCGGAAGGTGGTGTGCCGCAACAGGAAAAGCCTGACCCCGGACGGCACGGTATAGAGGTTTCAATGAACGGAGGACATTTTACCTTGCAGCACGGGGCGGTTGTCATTGCGGCAATTACATCGTGTACCAATACCAGCAATCCTTCCGTGCTGGTTGCAGCAGCTCTGCTTGCAAGGGCGGCACGTAAGAGAGGGCTGAAGGTAAAGCCCTGGGTGAAAACGTCTTTCGCTCCCGGTTCCAGGGTCGTGATTGACTATCTGAAGGCGGCAGGGCTCATGGAGGATCTCGAGGCGCTTGGGTTTGCAAACGTCGGTTTCGGTTGTACAACCTGTATAGGGAATTCCGGTCCCTTGCCCGGTCCGGTTGCCGAAGCCGTGAAAAAGGGAGACCTTGTTGTTGCCGGTGTGCTCTCCGGTAACCGTAATTTCGAGGGGAGGATCAATCCGCTTGTCAGGGCGAACTATCTTGGAAGCCCGCTGCTCGTTGTGGCATATGCACTGGTGGGTATGGTGGCTGTTGATTTTGAGCGTGAACCGCTCGGATATGATTCGACGGGCAGTGCTGTTTATCTCCGTGATCTCTGGCCCGGAGATGGTGAGGTAGACGATCTGGTCAACACCATCGTCAGTCCCGAATACTTCAGCGAACGTTATGCAGAAGTACACCGGGGGCCGGAGCAGTGGCGCGCCATTCGGACTGCGGATCGTGAGCTGTATGAGTGGAATCCTTCATCCAGCTATATAAAAGAGCCTCCTTTTTTCAGAGGGATCAGCCCTCAACCGGCACCGGTGGAGCCGATCCTCGGAGCCCGCTGCCTCGGGTTGTTCGGCGACAGCGTCACCACGGATCACATCAGCCCTGCGGGGGCTATTCAGCCCGAACAGCCTGCGGGGAAGTACCTGCTGGAAAACGGAGTTGCTGTGAAGGATTTCAACAGCTTCGGTTCCAGGCGGGGGAACCATGAGGTGATGATGCGCGGGACATTCGACAACATACGTGTCAGAAACCGTCTGGCGCCCGGAACGGAGGGAGGTTTTACAA
>JAKSCY010000033.1 GCA_022360355.1 Chlorobiales bacterium | reverse complement strand
TGCAATCACTGGGTGGTCCAGTTTGCGGCTGGCGTATTTGAGAGCAGCTACGATGTCGTCTTTTTCGATGTCAGGAAGTTCTTCGATTATTTCGTTGTAAGAAAGCCCTGCAGCCAGCAAATCCAATATATCGATCACTCGGATTCTTAAACCTCTGATGCACGGACGGCCTCCGCATTGTTCAGGGTTGATCGTTATTCTTTTCGACCATTCGTTCATTGCAGTACCATCTATAGATTCATTTTTTTCAAAATAGTGAAAAAAGTGTACATACATAATTTCCTCAGTTCCCTCTTCAGCTCTCAACACACAATCCACCACGAATTCAGCTGAATGCTTTATCTTTTGTGACAAAATATCCAAATATCCAACGTTGTTCCGTAACCACAATAAGTCTGGTGTAACGCAGGCTTTTTTCGTTTTGGCCCGCGTTAATTCACGGAGGTTGTGTGGTGTTTGAAGGGGGTTTAAAGAGAAAAGTTGTATTAAGATTGCATATTTTAGTACACGCTTTGCATTAAAAAGGTCTTTGCTGCCAGAGACTGAAAACACATGTTTCATTCATCGGTTCACCCTGAACAGGAGAACACCATGAGAAAGCTTTCTATTCTTTTCATTGTGCTCGCAGTTTTATTTGTCAGCACTTCGGCTATTGCTGCCGAAAAAGTTGATCGACTTGATATCGCGAGTGGTGCTGTTTTGATATCGGCTACAACGGAATACAACCAGAAATGGGCGGGGATGATGCTTCTGGACGGGTCCACTGATATGGGATGGTGCAGCAAAAAAGGGAGTCCTTATCCGAATACGTTTCTCATCGAGCTGCCGAACAGCGTTGCCATCAGTTCGTTCTACATCGACAACACCAATGCCCAGGAAAGCGGGTATCCCGGCATTTCCGCCAGGCGTTTCAAACTGCATGTGTCCAAGCAGTCTGCAAAAGAAGGCTTTAAGCTTATCTACGAAGGAGAGGCAGCCAAGGGGCAAAGAAAAGGTTTTACTATTGCGCGGTCAGTTCCCGGTCAATGGCTGAAACTCGAGGTGCTCTCGAACTGGGGAGATCCACAGTATACGGAACTGATGGAACTGGAAGCCTACGGTGAACCGGTCAAAGCGATGATTGCCCCCAAGCCGATAAAGGGAGTATATGATACCAATTACGGCCTCATGTGGTTGAGGCAGAGCGGCACAAGGATTGAAGGCTGTTACGATTGGGATAACGGTCGGCTCACCGGGACCACGGATGGGCGGGTGATACGTTTTCAATGGACTGAAGACGGGCCGCAGATCGGAACTGCCGTAATGGTGCTGACTTTGGACAGCGGTTTCCTGAACGGATTGTGGTATGAAAACGGGCGTTACCAGGGCTTGTGGTACGGGACACAGGTAACGGACGGCAGGATGCCCAAATGCCGGCAGGCATTGGAATCAAACACGAAAAAGGATGCGATCGGGCGTTCCCTTGACGAGGTTGGCCGCGCTATTATCTACGGCATCTATTTTGATTTTGATGCCGCTACGATCAGCCCGGATTCCGAGGAGACCTTGATCCGGCTTCTGAAAGCGATCAAGGCACGGCCAAATGTTAAACTGGTCATCGAGGGCCACACCGATTCAGAGGGAAGCGATGCGTACAATCAAACTCTCTCCGAAAAGCGTGCCCAATCCGTGGTGAGCTGGCTGGTTGCCCACGGTATCGCCTCGCAGCAACTTTCGGCAAAGGGGTTCGGTGAATCCCGGCCGGTGGCCGGCAACGGCAGACCCGACGGCAGGGCGTTGAACCGGAGAGTCGAGATTAGTGTGGCGAAGTGAGTCTGGTGGATAGCATCACTTCCGCTCCGGGTGCTCTTCGCGGTACCGTCTGATGAGATTGAGAAACTGTCTTCCATAGCGCTGAAGCTTCACTTCACCGACTCCTGAAACCGAAAGCATATCTTCTGCACTCTGGGGCAGAAGGGTTGCCATGTCGCGGAGTGAACGGTCGGAGAAAACGATGTAGGGTGGAATGCCCTGCTCGTTGGCGAGCTGTTTTCGCAGTGCCCTGAGCTGGTCGAAAAGTTCGTGATCGTATGTCCCGGTCTGTCCGCTTCCCGCTTGCTTTGCTGTTTTCTTTTCCTGCACTCTCATCATTTCCACTGTCGCTTCATTTTTCAGTACAGGAACAGCTTTTTCAAGGAGATAGAGCACCGGGTAAAGGCCTTCGGATTTTGCGATCACTTTCTGGGCCAAAAGCTCATCGATAAGCCGGCGCCAGAACTTTTTGCCGTGCCCCCTGCCTACTCCATACGTTTTCAGCAGGTCATGACCGAAGTCACGGATTTTTTTGTTCTTGCTGCCGGTCACGATATCGACGATGTGTGTTGCGCCGAACCTCTCTTCGGTGCGTGCGATGGCCGACAACAGCATCTGTGCCTCGACGGTGCAGTCAACCACTTCACGTGTGCCGAGGCAGATGTCGCAGGAATTGCAGTTGTCGCGGGGGTAGGTTTCGCCGAAATATTCGAGCAGGGTTTTCCGTCTGCAAACCGATGTTGACGCGAACGAGATAACTTTCTGTAATGCGCCGAGTGCTCTTGCACGCTCTGTTTCGTCAACGATAGTGTCGATGAAGAAACGGACCTTGGGAATGTCGGATTGCGAGAAAAACAGGGTGCAGTGTGCGGGTTCGCCGTCGCGGCCTGCTCTGCCGGTTTCCTGATAGTAGTTCTCGATGCTTTTTGGCAGGTCGGCATGAACCACGAAGCGGATGTTCGATTTGTCGATACCCATACCGAACGCTACTGTTGCGACAATCACATCCACCTCGTCCCGTATGAACGCTTCCTGATTTCTTTTGCGATCATCATCGTCCAGTCCTGCGTGGTAAGGAAGAGCACGGAATCCTTTTGCCTGCAACATCGTAGTGGTGTCGTTGACGCTTTTACGGCTGGTGCGGTAGATGATGCCTGCCTTGTCAGGGTTGCTTTTCAGGAGGGTTACAAGTTGTTCTGAGAGGTTTTCCTTGAAACGGATGTCGTAGAAAAGATTGGTGCGGTCGAACGATGCCCTGACGATAAACGGGTTACGCAAAGCCAGTTTTTCAAGAATATCCTGCTGTACCTTGTGGGTTGCTGTGGCCGTAAATGCTGCTATGGACACATTCGGAAAGAGTTTTCCCAGAGCGGAGAGCGAGAGGTAGTCAGGCCGGAAGTCATGCCCCCATTCCGAAATACAGTGCGCTTCGTCGATCACCGCCATGCTGATGTTCACCTGTCCGAGCATCTCCTGGAAATGGTTGAGCGTAAACCGCTCGGGTGCAACGTAGAGCAGGTCGAGCGAGTTCGACAGCAGGTCACGCACTACAAGGGCTTGCTCTTCGGAAGAAAGGGAGCTGTTGAGATATGCAGCACGGATGCCGTTGGCCCTTGCACCGTCCACCTGATCCTTCATCAGCGAGATGAGCGGGCTGATCACCATGCAGGTTCCGGGCAGCAGCGCGGCGGGAAGCTGATAGCACAATGATTTACCGCCGCCGGTCGGCATCACGGCAAAAACATCCTTCTTTTCAAGAATGGCCCGGACAATCCGCTCCTGATCGGGGCGAAACTCCCGGAAACCGAAAACTTTTCGAAGGGTATCGACCAGACAGGTATCAGGCAGGGTTACTTTTGTTTCTGGCTTCATTGATCTGTCGAGATTATTGACCGGATAAAAAGGATACAGGTCGGGATACGGTCGGCATTAGTGTGCAACATACAATAGAATACATTCATAACCGGTATTAAAAAATGCAGCACTTTTTCATGCCTGCATAACGATTGTTATGTTGTTTATATGCGCTTTATATAAATTTTATTTATCTGTAAGGTTTCCCGCAGCGAGCGGATCTGTTTGCCGTTGGCCAGGTGGCAGAGTGATTGGGCTGGTGAACCTGGTGCCGCTCACGGTTGATGCAGGTGTTGAATTCTTTCTGCGTTTTTACGTAACTTCTTGAATGGATGTCTTTTGCCGACAAGCCCTCATGAGAAAACTTTCGAATCCATTTTTTCATGAACCCCCCACAAAATCATCGCAGAGTTCCGGGCTTTGGTGACATCGCTGCCGTCAGAGCCATGACAGGTTATGCTGGTTTGTTGCAGGGGGCTCTCTTTTGAAACGGTTAATCTGGTAATTCAGGGGGAGACGGATGAATCTTTCAGGATACATAAGAAAGTGCTTCAAAGAGGGAACCCAGATTTCACAATTTAATGTGACTTGGGGGGCAATACTTGCAGCACCCGGGCACATGCTTTTCTATTTTCTTTTGAAGTACGGGTTTCACATGCCATACGAGAATCTTGGATGGCGTTTGACGGCTTCGGCGCTTGCGTTGTTTTGCCTGATTTTCAGCCGTAGCACTTCAGCATTTGCTAAAAAGTATTTTCCAGTCTACTGGCACTTTTCACTTATTTTCATTCTGCCTTTCATTTTCACTCTTTTTCTGCTCAAAAACAATTTTCATGAGCTCTGGCTTTATTGGGAGATCTTCATGATCTTCGTTCTTATTGCATTTGTTCCGAACTGGCTGATGTTTCTTTTTGATCTCTTTGCCGGCGTACTTGCCGGTATCGTGGTTTTTATGCTCACTTCTCCGGACATCAGGCTCAGTCCGGATTTTAATATTCCCATGTATATGACCGTGATCTTGTTTACCGTTGTGGCCGGTTATCTTTTCAGCTACAGCAACAGGAGGGGACAGATAGCACTGGAAAAAAACTCTGCCCTGCAGGCGCTCGCCGGAAGCATAGCGCATGAAATGCGCAACCCTCTCGGACAGGTGAAGTACAATCTCGAAGTTATCGAACAGAAGCTTCCGGGTTACGATCCCGTCACCAAATCTGTCCCGTCGGGTGATAAAACGCTTGACAGTCTTTATCAGATGCTCGACAGCCTTTATCAGCATGTTGCATGGTGTCAGGTTGCAGTTAAACGGGGCACTCAGGTTATCAACATGATAATGGATGAGGTCAGGGAAAAGCCGATAAACGAGAGCGGATTCATCTATGCTTCGGCTGCAGTGATTACACAGAAGGCTATTGATGAATATGGATTCGAGTCGTACGCCGAAAGAGAAAAGATCATTTTCGACAGAAACCCGGACTTCATGTTCAGGATCAGCGAAACCATGTATATTTTTGTGCTGTTCAATCTGATCAAGAATGCGCTGTATTTTCTGGAGTCACGGCCGGAAGCCAGAATTTATGTTACACTGGAAAAAGGTGAACAGTTCAACAAGGTAAAGGTCAAGGACACCGGCCCCGGCATTGTTCCGGAGAACCTCGACAAGTTGTTCGATCCATATTTTACCACAAGCAAAAAAGGTGGAACAGGGCTGGGGCTGTCTTATTGCAAACGTGTCATGCATGCTTTCGGAGGAGATATTACCTGCAATTCCGTTGAGGGGGAGTATACCGAGTTTGTCCTGAAGTTTCCTGTTGTTACAGAGGAGGAACTCAAGGCGGATCATGATGAGCTGATCGACGCAAACAAGTCCCTGTTTGAAAACAAGCATATTCTTGTTGTCGATGATAAACAGAGTGACAGGACGGCTGTACGGGAAGCTCTCGCGGCGTTGGACGTTGTTGTTGAAGAGGCTGCAAACGGCAAAGAGGCTCTCGGAAAACTTTCGGAGGCCAGCTACGATCTTGTTATCATGAACCTTGCAATGCCTGTAATGAACGGTTATGAGGCAACGGAAATGATAAAAAACGGACAAGCAGGAAATGAGGCAGCAATGGTGCCGATTGTCGCCTATACCGAGATGCCCTACACTATTGCTCATGGTAAAACAAAAAAAGCAGGTATGCAGGGGTTGATTACAAAGCCCTGTTTACAAAATGAGCTGGTCAGGCAGCTTGCCTGTATTTTCGGGGATCTTCAGGGGATTTCGCTGAAAGACATGAAGGGTAAATCCCTGCTCATTGCCGATGATTCTTCTGTGAACCGCATCGGGCTTACCATGCTTCTTGAAAAATATGGTCTTCTGATCGATGAGGCCGTAGACGGGAAAAGTGCGCTGGAAAAACTTGAAAGCAAGACATTTAATCTTGTGTTAATGGATATCGGCATGCCGGTGCTCAACGGTATAGAGGCAACAAGCAGAATTCGTCAATCCAGGGTTCCAGGGGTGTCTGCCGTACCGGTTATAGGTCTCAGCGGTGAATCGGATGAGCAGTTGATTGAAGAAGCATTACAGGCCGGTATGAATGATTATCTTGTAAAGCCTGTTGATACGAAGGTGTTGCTGATGAAAATCAGCCAATGGATACTATGAACGGGAAGTGAAAATTGCTGATTCTTTTAGCGATAGGTTTTTGCGCGTCGGCTTTTGCGCCAGTGCTTTATAAACGGTTCAGGGAAAACTTCGGCTGGATTGCCGTGACGTTTCCCCTGTTCATGTTTTTCGGCTTTTTGTCGCGCTACCCGCAGATTGCGGCCGGAGAGGTTATCCGGGAATCGGTGCTGTGGGTTCCCTCGCTCGGTATCAACTTTTCCTTTCTGCTCGACGGCCTGAGCCTCAGCTTCGTGCTGATCATCACCCTGATCGGTGCTGCGGTGTTTCTCTATGCAGGCGTCTATATGAAAGCGTATGCGCAGACAGGCAGATTTTACGTCTATATCGGCATATTCATGACCTCTATGCTGGGTCTTGTGCTGTCGGACAACATGCTTCTGATGTTTGTATTCTGGGAGCTGACAAGCATCAGTTCCTTTCTCCTGATCGGCTTCAACCATCACAAGGAATCGTCAAGGAAATCGGCTTTGCAGGCATTGCTCGTGACAGGCGGCGGCGGGCTTGCACTGCTTTCCGGAATCATTCTGCTCTACCGGATAACCGGTAGTTTCGAGATTTCCTCGTTCTACAATATGAATGGTATAATCACCTCTCATGATCTTTACCCTCCGATCGTGATCCTTATGCTGATAGGAGCGTTCACCAAATCGGCACAGTTCCCTTTTCATTTCTGGCTTCCCAACGCCATGGAGGCGCCTACTCCGGTCAGTGCCTATCTGCATTCGGCAACCATGGTCAAGGCGGGGGTCTACCTTATTGCCAGAATGAACCACGAGATCGGAGGGACTCCTCTATGGCAGGACACCGTCCTTGTCACAGGAGCGGTGACCATGGTGTTTGCAGCGTTGCTTGCTTTCAAGCAAACCGATCTGAAGAAGCTGCTTGCCTACTCGACACTTTCTGTACTGGGGACGCTCGTGATGCTGCTCGGCATCGGATCGAAGCTGGCGATCAAGGCGTTTTTCATTTATCTCATTGCACATTCGCTCTACAAGGGAACGCTTTTCCTTGTTGCAGGAACACTTGATCACGCAACAGGAACACGCGACGTAACGAAGCTCGGGGGGTTACGGAAACTGATGCCGATGACAACCCTGACGGCTGCGCTTGCATCGTTTTCCATGATGGGCGTGATTCCTCTGGTCGGGTTTATCGGCAAGGAAACAGTGTATAAATCCATTCTTGAGCTGGAATACTGGGGAACGTTCCTCATCTCGGCAGCGGTATGTGCCAACGCTTTTGTCGTGATGATTACTTTGTTTGTGGGGTTCAAACCGTTCTGGGGAGCAATACTGCCGACGCCAAAGTCACCGCATGAGGCTCCGCTCAAAATGCTGATCGGGCCTGCGGTTCTTGCAATGCTTGGGTTGCTTTTCGGGCTTTTCCCCAACTTTTTCATTTCCACGATGCTGGAGCAGTCGGCGGAAAGCATTCTGTCGGAAACGCTCAGCCTGAAAATCTCGATATGGGAAGGGTTCAACCTGGTTCTGTTGCTGAGCTTTCTCACACTCCTTCTCGGAGGGGGCCTGTATCTGGTTCGTGCAAGAGTGGCTGACAGGGTAAGGAAGGTTTCGCTGCCGGCTCTGGTCAGGCCCTCGGCATGGTATGATGGTGCAGTGGAGGGAATGTTGTCGTTTGCAAGGTTGCAGACCCGGATAGTGCAGAATGGCTACCTGCGCAATTATATCATTGTCATTATGGTAACTACGGTGTCTCTGGCCTCATTTGTGCTTTATCAGTCTGTAGGGGAGGTCTCCGTTGCACCGGACTTTTCGATTACTTTTTACGAAGGGGCGCTGGCCTGTATTGTTCTTGTGGCAACCCTGCTGCTTATAATTTCGAGGTCAAGGCTGAAATCGATTGTTGCGCTCGGCGTGCTGGGTTTTTCTATCGGTATCATTTTCGTGATTTACGGTGCGCCCGATCTGGCACTGACGGCATTTGCAATTGAAACGCTCAACGTCATCCTGTTTGTGCTGGTGCTCTACAGGCTTCCCCGTTTCCTGAAGCTTTCCCGTTCGTCCAACAGGGTGAGAGATGCGCTTATCGCAACGTCAGTCGGTGTGTTCATGACACTTACAGTACTTTTTGCCTCGTCGTTCGAACTCTCGTCCGAGTTGAAACGCTTTTTTTCCGGAGCAAGCGTTCCCGACGGCAAGGGCCGTAATGTGGTGAATGTGATCCTTGTGGATTTCAGGGCGCTCGATACGCTCGGGGAGATCACGGTGCTTGCGATCGCTGCTCTGGGTGTATTTGCGTTGTTGAAACTGAAACCGGGTGGGAGGAAATAGCCATGTATTCCGTTATTCTTGCAACGGCATCCCGTTATTTGCTGGTCTTGCTGCTGATGTTTTCGGTGTTTCTCCTGCTGCGCGGGCATAACGAGCCGGGAGGAGGCTTTGTGGGAGGACTGGTGGCAGCCGCTGCTTATGCGCTCTACTTCATCGCAAACGGCATTGATGCTGCCCGGACCATTCTTCGCTTTGAACCACTGAATATAATTGCCACAGGTTTGCTGGTTGCAATTGCAAGTACGTTACCATCGCTTGCTGCCGGGGAGCAGTTCATGACCGCGGTCTGGATCGATACGGGAGTTCCGCTGATTGGAAAGGTCGGTACCCCGCTGCTTTTCGATCTTGGAGTCTATTTCCTCGTTCTGGGTATCACGCTGACCATACTCTTTTCACTTGCCGAGGAGGACCGGCCATGACGTTTATGCTTGCCGTTATTGTCGGTGTGCTCTATGCCGCCGGAACATATCTTATCCTGAGAAGAAGCGTCGTGAAGGTGATTTTCGGTTTGATCTTCCTCGGACATGCAGCGAACCTGATGATTTTTACCGTCGGACGGCTCACCAAAGGTGCACCTGCTTTTGTGCCGGAAGGAGCGGAAGCGATTACAGAGCCTTTTGCCGATCCCCTGCCCCAGGCGCTGATACTGACGGCTATCGTGATCGGGTTCGGCGTACAGGCATTTACGATAGTGCTTTTCAAGCGCACTTACCAGACGGTTGGAACAGAGGATCTGGACAAAATGAAAAGTACTGACCAACTTCCCGGAGACAAGTCATGAGCTGGATTATCATGTTGCCTATACTGCTGCCGCTGTGCACTGCGGTGATCATGATCTTTTTCCGCAGATCGACAGCCCTGCACCGCATCCTGAATGCTGCAGGGACAGCCCTCATGCTCGGTGTGTCGCTGGTTATGCTCGGCAGCGTTCAGACCGGAGGGATTCTCTCGTTGCGGATCGGCGGCTGGGAAGCGCCCTTCGGCATTTCCCTTGTGGCTGACATGCTCTCTTCGGTCATGGTGGTTGCCACCGCGTTTATCGGTTTCACCACGGCGCTCTATTCCCTAGGAACCATCGACAGAGAGAGGGAGCATTATTTCTACCATCCGCTGCTGCAACTGTTGCTGATGGGGATCAACGGTGCGTTCCTGACGGGGGATATTTTCAACCTCTATGTCTGGTTCGAGGTGATGCTGATCTCTTCCTTTGTCCTGCTGGTTCTTGGAGGCAGGCCGGAGCAGCTCGAAGGTGCAATCAAGTATGTGACGCTGAATCTGCTTTCCTCTTCGATCTTTCTCGCTGCAGTTGGGATTCTTTACGGGACAGCCGGTACACTCAACATGGCCGATCTTGCCGCCAGGATTCCATTGCTTGGACACCGGGAACTGCTGTCTGTCGTCGGGGTGCTCTTCATGATCACCTTCGGGATCAAGGCGGCGATCTTCCCGCTTTTTTTCTGGCTTCCGGCCTCGTATCACACGCCACCTGTTGCGGTTTCTGCGATTTTTGCCGGGCTCCTGACGAAAGTGGGAGTATATGCGATCATGCGTTTTTTTACTACGGTCTTCATCCATGAAGAAGCAGCTTTTATCCATCAGGTTCTGCTGTTCTTGTCAGCGTTTACCATGGTTGTGGGGGTAATGGGGGCGGTAGCGCAATACGATATGCGCAAACTGCTCTCTTTTCATATTATCAGCCAGATAGGTTATATGATTTTCGCCTTGGCGATCCAGTCGCCGCTCGCCATTGCAGGAGCGCTGTTTTACATCATTCACAATATTGTCGCCAAAACAAATCTTTTTTATGTGAGCGGTCTTATCCAGCGCCTTAAAGGGTCTTACGATCTCAGGGAGATTGGCGGGGTCTACCGTTTTTATCCGATGCTGGGGCTTTTGTTTCTGGTTCCTGCTCTGGGGCTTGCCGGTATTCCTCCCCTGTCGGGGTTCTGGGCAAAGTTCATTGTGATAAAGGCAGGAATCGATTCGGAGCACTATCTGCTGGTCGGGATTGCCCTCTGTGTCAGCATGTTGACCCTGTATTCCATGATCAAGATCTGGAACGAGGCTTTCTGGAAAGATGACCCACGCGGAGAGGGCAGCGTTGAAGATGAGGGATATCTGCTGATCCCGAGCATGAAGAAGGTGATGATGGTGTTGCCGATAGTCATACTTGGATCTGTTACGATTGTGTTCGGTTTCTGGTTCGAGCCGTTTTTCGAGCTGGCAGACAAGGCTGCCGTTGAACTGCTTGATTCAGGAGCATACATCGAGGCGGTTATGGGAGGCCGGTCATGAACCCGTTTCTGTTCAATATTCTGCTGGCGATAGCATGGATGATGCTGGCCGGGGAGGTTAGCGCCGGAACCTTTGCCGTTGGCATGGTTGTCGGGTATCTTATTCTCTGGTTTTCCCGTTCGGCATGGAGAAAAACAAGTTACTTTACGAAAATTCCGCTTGTCATCAGGTTTGTGTTGTACTTTCTCAAGGAACTGGCCGTTGCGAACCTGAAAGTGGCGTTCGATATCGTGACGCCAAGGGACTACATGGAGCCCGGTGTCATAGCTGTGCCGCTCGATGTTGAGACCGATATAGAAGTCACGCTGTTTGCAAATCTGGTGACCCTGACTCCCGGGACGCTGAGCCTGGATGTATCGCCCGACATGAAAACCCTGTACGTGCATGCTCTCTATGTCAAGGATGCCGAGCGGTTCCGCCGGGAGCTGAAAAACGGTCTGGAAAAACGGTTGATCGAGGTGATGCGATGAGCTTTATCGAGTGGTCTGTAAACATGTCCGTGATCATTATCGGTCTCTCCATTTTGATCATTTTCTCGCGTCTGGTGATCGGGCCGACCATCGAGGACCGGATTGTTGCGCTCGATCTTCTTTCGGCCAATGCTATTGCTTTCATTGCAGTGTATTCCATTCAGAAAAACACCACGACATTTCTTGATGTCGGCATTATCGTGGCTCTTCTGGCGTTTCTCGGTACGGTAGCTTTTGCATTTTATCTTGGAAGGAGAGGAAAACAATGATAGAAATTCTGAGCGGTACCTTTCTGCTTCTTGGAACCTTGTTTATTTTTGTTTCGGCAATCGGCATCCTGAAGATGCCCGACCTCTATACCCGCATGTCGGCAACCACCAAGGCATCGACGCTGGGTATCGGGCTGGTACTCATCGGAACGATAATCTACTGGCAGGATTTCGGTATCGCTTCCCGCGCCGTGGCGATCATTGTTTTTCTGTTTATCACGGCGCCGGTAGCCGCTCACATTATCGGTCGGGCGGCATATTTCGGCAAGGTACCTCTCTGGGAAAAAACAAAGATTGATGAGTTGAAGGA
>JAKSCY010000022.1 GCA_022360355.1 Chlorobiales bacterium | reverse complement strand
ATTCATTTCCGGAAGTGAAATTGAGCAAAATGTGGTACTCACGAACATCGATATCCAATATAATAACGGTCCTGGATATATCAGGAGCTATGAATTGGAGTATGATTTGGGGTTTTATACTCGTCTTGAACAGGTAACCGTCTCAGATGGACAAGGTAACCATTTCAATCCAACAAAATTTGAATGGGGAGTACCATCCAGTGTTTATAGCACTTTAGATGCGAATTTCGATGTTGATTACAATTATATCAATGGAGATTACAATGGAGATGGAAAAACAGATTATGTTCGCATTCCCAAGGAGATTACCTGGGTTGGAGAAAGTAATCTTGAACTATTCTTAAATAGGGGAAATGGTGTTTTCGAATCTACCTACAGCGCTTACCTTCCTTATGAGTACACTTACCTTCATAATTATGAACCTGGCGGGTTTGTGAAAAACAGTTTCGATTTCAATGGGGATGGTAAAGGAGACCTCATTATTGATGCAGCAGTTTATATGGAATATCCGGACGTTCCGGAAGATGGTGAGTATAGAAGGATTGACGTTTTTTTATCAACAGGAACTACCTTAAGCGATAATCCTGTTTCGTCGTTTTACCTTGACCTTCATAAAGATGTAGAGAGCTTTCAATTTGGAGATTTCAATGGTGATCTGATAACGGATGTCTTCCTCCTTTTTAGTGACCGAAGTTGGAAACTACATAAAGGTAGCGAAAACATTGGTCATAACACTGTTGCCGGGACTGACCTTGTTATAGCAGGCTATGACCTGGTAAATGCTGATGATTACAATGGTGATGGGAAAGCGGATTTGTTATTGACAGCAGTTAATGGTTGCGAGATATACGAAATCAATGACCCTGAAAGTGACTTTACTACTTTAGTTAGTTTATTTACAAGTGGAGCTCCGGGGTACCCTACTTCCTCACATGAACTGTTTCATGGGGATTTTAACGGGGATGGTATTACGGATGTTTTATCCTGGAATGAACAAACCGGTTGGGAATTGAAATTGTTCACAGGAAAAACCTGGGATTGGAATAACAACTATGCTCCTGATCTTGTATCACTTGCCACTGGTGGTAATCCACCACATTTCTTTAAAATTGCTGATTTTAATGGCGATGGGAAAGACGATATATTTGAGATATATCAGAAAAACTGGGGGCAAAATCAACATGATATTGTGCTCTATTACAGCACGGGATTAGATTTCCTGGAAGAAGCAGTTGCAACTATTAATTACGGTAGCTACACGGCACATGAATATGGGGTTGGAAATTTTAATGGGGACGGTTACCTGGATCT
>JAKSCY010000017.1 GCA_022360355.1 Chlorobiales bacterium | reverse complement strand
ATTGTTGCGGGCAGGTGCTACATATGATTTTTACGGTTTTGATCCTGTGACGGGCGAACGTATTGATAAACTGAATGTTAATGAAGGAAATGGATTGTTGCGTTTTGTCCAGGGGTTTGTAAATATGAGCCTGAGCCTCAAGGGGAGTTTTGGCGCCAAAGGCTCCGGGGATGACAACAATGGAGAAAAAAGGTCTGTCGGCTTGTCATCTGAAGATTACGATGAGATACACGTTGAAAAAGCGATATACAGGGAACGCTTTGATCGTGATGCATACAGGTATGCCGATAGACGGCTTCCATGGCAGTTGAGGTTGTCGCTTTATCTGAATTCGAGCAAATATGAGCCCCTTGAACCGGCAACGACGACAGCGTTGTTAAACACATCAGCCAGGGTGTCTTTGAGCGAGGTGTGGAACCTTGGACTGAATACCGGCTACGATATTGAAAGGAGTGAGCTTGTCTATCCTCAGCTCAATCTCTATGGTGATTTTGACTGCTGGGACGTAAGATTGCAATGGGTTCCGACCGGCGAGTACAGGAGTTACTTTTTCCAGATCGGAATCAAGGCTCCGCACTTGCAGGATATCAGATTCCGTCAGAACAGAAGGCTTGGCACATCCTGACCGGTGTGGGTTGCCGGAGATGATTTCCGGTTCAGAGGTCAGAGTTCATGAGTGAGAATATAGTCGAGCCTGGCGTTAAATGTTTCATGCGCATCGTGGTGGATGCAGTGGGACGCTTCCGGAATGATATAGGCTCCGGCCTGAGGCAGCAATTCCTGAAATTCAGGTATGATTTTATGGGGGGGCAGTGCACTGTCTTCAGCACCCCAGACAAGAAACGCCTTGTTCCTGTAGTTACAGGGTTTAGGGAGGTATTCGAGTGTAAAGTCGTTCGGCCTTCGCGACGGGGACAGATAGGACCATACTGCGCCCTTATCCTGAAGGGGTTTGGTGAACTGGCTGATCAGTTGTAAATCAACCTTGTTCTGGTTGTAGTAGGTTGGCAGAAGGCTCTGGCTGACGCCGACGGGGTTGGCGAAAGCTGCAAACATCACTTCTCCGATGACAGGTGAAGCGATAAGGCCGAAAAACGTTTTCGCCATCGGGTCCATTGAATCACCAAAAAGGCCTGAAGGGTTTGCAAGCACGAGCCCTTTTACAGCATCCGGGTTTTCATGTGCGAAGTAGAGTCCGGATGCGCCACCCATGGAATGGCCGACAATGACGACATGGTCAACTTTCCTGTATTCCAGAAATGAGCGTATCTGCTCGGCGAAAAGTGAAAGACTGTATCTCGCATTGGGTTTGTCGGACTTTCCAAAACCCAGGAGGTCAATAGCCAGTATGTGATGTCCCTCAACAAGGGGAGGAATGTTCTGGTCCCAGTGTTCAAGCATGCCGCCGTAGCCGTGAACAAACAGCAGTGACGGCTTGTTTGCTGTCGGTTGACCGAACTCCCGGTATCGCGTTTTTGCGGTTTTGCCCTTTTCGTATTTCCAGTTGAAAAAGAGATCTGAAGAGAGATCGTTCATGATACTGATATCGGTGGCAATGAGCATTTAGCAGGTAATATACCTGATAGAGTCTAAAATATACAGGCTAATTAATGGAATAATTATTAAATTGGTTCAAAATTGTCCTGTTTACGAAAAGCCATTGCATACAATACCATGTTGAAAGTATCAAGAAAATTCGAATACGGGCTTCATGCCGTGGTCTACCTCGCACGTCAGGAGCCGGATACGGTAGTTACAGTAAAGGAAATGGCTGCAGAGATAGGGTTTTCGCAGGAGTTTATGGCCAAAGCCATGCAGCATCTGAAGAAAGCCGGTCTTGCTGTATCGGTTCAAGGGGTCAAGGGAGGGTACAAACTCGCAAAATCGCCTGATAACATAAATGTTTCGGATATCGGAAGGGCAACGGAAGGGACTCCACATCTTATGAGGTGTTCTGTTGAAAGCGGAAAATGTGAAATTGTCAGTAAGTGTTCTCACCGTAGCTATATGTTCATGCTTGAAAGAAAAATCGATGCGCTTATGGCAGGCACAACGGTATCGGCTCTTCTGTTAAGCCGGGACGGCCGTCTTCGCTGAATGTTGGCATAAAAGTGCTTGCATGTTTGAATAATGCGCATTGTGTCATAATCCATTTTCTGTTAGTTTATT
>JAKSCY010000266.1 GCA_022360355.1 Chlorobiales bacterium | reverse complement strand
CATCAGCATATGGGTAAATTCTATGACTCGCAGGCCCTTCAGTGGTAATGACATTTGTTCACCCATAATAATTGCTCTTGTATTATATTAGACACAAGTAGCGTCGCTACAACGCGTTCTCATTTTTGTCCCAAGGGAGCTTAGGCTTGGATACTCATTCAATCTGGCTTTACGTCCATATCTTGTTGTTCGTGTACTGGCTTGGTGCCGACGTCGGCCTTTATATGGTGATGATCTTTGTCAAAAACCCGAATCTCAGTTATGAGACACGCAAGACACTCATCATGCTTGCCTTTTATATCGACCAATTTCCACGTGTCACATTTGCTTTGATATTGCCGGTTGGTTTGCATCTGACGCAGGATTTAGCGTTGTACCCTGTACCGGACTGGCTCATCGTCCTGGCCTGGGTTGTTGGTATCGCTTGGAGTGTGCTGCATCTTTTAGTGGTCAAATATAAGGGCACTCCGCTGGCTCAAACATTGCTACAGATCAATAAACTCTATGAGGTTTTGATGGGCGGATTTTTTCTCGCCGTAGGTGCCAAATCCTTGATAAGTGGAGCGCCTATCGATGCCGGCTGGTTTGCACTGAAGCTGCTACTTTTCGGCGCGATATTCTGGATTATTCTCGGGATCGATACTGTATTTCAGCCCTTTACAACGATTCTGAAAATGGGGCCAAATGGCTCGACACCGGAAGCTGAAGCCGAAGTGACGCGCCAGACTCACCTGACGATGGCGTGGGCCGTATTGCTTTACTTAGTCATCCTAATGGTCGCGTTCATGGGCAAAGTAAAACCGTTCTGGTAATTACACTGGAATAATTCGCATACTGAAGTCTGCCGAGGAAAGGCGCTCACAACCCGACTCGGTAATGACAACCGTATCCTCCATGTGCACCGATCCCCATCCAATTTCCGTGTGAGGCATGTCAACGTTGACCACCATACCGGCGGCCAGTGTTTGATCGGGCTTGTCTTGCGGCTGAACGCCAGGTGCCTTTGGGTCGTCAGTATGTTCTAACCCCAGGCTATGCACGACCGGATCACGAAACTCGCGGAAGCCCTCTCGGCGAACGGCTTCGCCAACGGCCGCTGAAAGAGTGCTATAGCGCACGCCCGGCATCAAATGCGTTTGGGCCACCTCCCAACCGACGCAGATGGCCTCATGTCTTTTACGGTGTTTCGCCGATGGCTCACCGAGTATTGCACATCTGCCGAAGTCGCCGTGATAATGCTCATAGTGACCGAGAGCATCGAACATGACCGGTTCACCGATTTTAATACTTCCGCGAGGCAATTCGCCGACGCCGCAGTTTAGATAAACGCCTCTCGCTCCCTGGCTGGCCATTGTGGCGATATAAACGTTTTCCAGTTCTTTCCAGGTAATGCCGGAGGCCATCGCATCCGCCGCAGCCAATAATGAATT
>JAKSCY010000188.1 GCA_022360355.1 Chlorobiales bacterium | reverse complement strand
CATTGCCCTATCCGCGGGTATTCTCTCCTATTCCAGGGCCAAAGGCATTTTTGCCGGGGTTTCCGTCAAGGGAAGCGTGTTGGAAGTTGATTGGGATGCCAACGAGAGCTACTATGGTTCTGATCTTTCCATTATCGATATCGTCTTCAATTCAAGGGGCAGACTCTCGCCGGCAGCACGAAAGTTGGCCGGCATACTGAACCGGTACAGCTCTCCGAAAAGGCGATAGGCTAAATCTATGGACCCGACTATTGCCGACCTATTAATCGAGGTAGGACCGCCGGTTCCCCGACGGCCCCCTCACAGATCCCGGCGTGCAGTATTCCCGCACCGGGCTCCTCAGCACGGCTCGCATCCGCACGAGCCAACGATCACAAAGCGCTGAGCGTGGGGCCTGCGATACCGAAGGTATCCAAAAGCGCCTGAAAACCTGCCCATGAGTAGCTACGTCTCTGACTACGACGGTTCAGCCACTTGAACAAGATACGCTTGGAACAATAGAAGAACGCGGCAAGAGACTCAGAGTTGCCCACAACGCCATAGTAGGTATAGTACCCACGGTATTTCGCTTTGAGGACACGCATGAGGCGGCTCACCGGGATGCTGCGTGAGCGCTTGATCCAGTCCGAGAAGGCCTCCAGAGAAGCGCGAAGCTTCTTTCGAGAAGTCCGACGTTTCACGCCGGGACGGCCGGAGCGAGTGCGAGCCCAGTAGTATTCAAAACCCAAGAAGTCGAAACGGTCGCTGCCCGAAATATCAGAGCGACGGAAGCGAATGATATGGGTCTTGTCAGGGGCCAACCCCAGCCCAAACTTGTCCAGGCGGCCAACGAGAGCCTCGAAGAAGGCTTCGGCTTCGGAGCGGAGCTGAAACGCGCACACAAAGTCGTCAGCAAAACGGATCAGCAAAGCCTCACCTCGACAACGAGGCCTGACTCTACGTTCAAACCAGAGATCCAGCGCATAATGAAGGTAAAGGTTGGCCAAGAGGGGAGATACAATCCCGCCCTGGGGCGTCCCAAGGTCCGGGCGCCGCACCTGGCCGTCAGGCTCAAGGATTCCCGCTTTCAGCCACTTACGAATCAGGCGGATAAACGGCTCGTCATCAATACGCTCTTCGAGCATCCGAATCATCCAATCATGATTGATGTTGTCGAAGAAGCCTTGTATGTCCGCATCCACCACCCAGTTGTACCGGCCGTAATGCAGCTCATTGTTGAGCCGCTTCGCCGCTTCCTTGGGGCTGCGGTTTGGGCGATACCCAAACGAGCAGTCCAGGAAGTCCGCTTCGAAGATGGCTTCAAGAATCTTAGCCACCGCAAGCTGCAAGAGCTTGTCTTCGGTGGCCGGGATACCCAACGGACGCGTCTTCCCATTCGGTTTGGGAATATAGCGCCGTCGGACCAGCTTGGCACGATAGCGTTTCCTTTTCAGTCTTTCAACGAGGTCGGAGATGTTGGCTTCGAGGTTCTCCTCGTACATCCGGTAATCCACGCGATCCGCCCCGGGCGCTGCGTCCTTTTTCAGGAATCGCCAACACCACTGGAGGTTCTCCTCATTGAGGAGGCCGTACAGGTTACGGAATCGATGCCCTTTGTGACTCATCGCTCGATTTGCTATTCCCCGCAGTGAGGTTTGCATGAGTAGCTCCAGCCTTTCATATCCGGCTCATGGTGCCTTTACGGGCTCCGCCGCCCTGTCGCTCCCTTCCCCATGTGGTCGGCCCTACCGCCTCGGAGTACTATGGAGCGATCTGACTCCCCAAGACCCGTCGGGAGGCCTCCGTTTATTGCTTTGGCCTGCCCTACCCTCATCCGAGGGAGATCATGGGGCCTCCCAGGTTCCCTGACGTCTCTCTTCCTGCGTGCCACGCTCTCTGACCCCGGCAGGCCCTCCGGGATCTCACCGTGAACGATCCCTTTGTGTTGGATTCCGGATCACTAACACCGTCTCCACCTGCTCTAATTGCATAACGAGGCTGAATCGCTTTGGGGAGTGCGGCCTCCCCTGCGGCCCACAGGATTCTCTGTGTACGCTTCACATGCATTGTTCGAATTTCAAGGGTGTCGCACGGAGCTCTCCTCCGGTCTCGGGGAGAGACGCATCGATCCATTTGACTTCCTCCTTTGCATGCGCAACACTCGATACGGGTGGCTGGCTAAGCCTTACCCGACGGGGACTCTCACCCCGCAAGAAACGCCGGACTTTGCCTGGCGCACTAGTGATTGCCCAAAATTCCGACCGATTGACAGACAAGATGCCTGTCCCACCGCAAGAGCAATTCGGACGGAATTTTAGACACTTGCTATGAGAGTGCTGCGCGAAACGTAGGCACAGTACAAGTGCTTCTTTACCGTATTCTCAGAAAGCTGAGGGTTTTGCAACCGCCTGAAGTGCAACAGGTTATCGAGACCACAATGAAGGAGGCCTTAACCCTTAT
>JAKSCY010000760.1 GCA_022360355.1 Chlorobiales bacterium | reverse complement strand
GACGCCGGGGCTGTCGGGTGTACCGAGCGTCAAGGCGCCGGATCCAGCCTTTATAAGGAAGCTGTCGCCGTGACCGTGGTAACAACCTTCGAACTTGATGATTTTATCTCGGCCGGTATACCCTCTGGCAAGCCGGACGGCCGACATGGTTGCTTCCGTTCCACTGTTGACCATGCGTACCATCTCGATCGAAGGAACGATCCGGGTCAGAAGCTCTGCAATTTCAATTTCCAGCTCGATCGGAGTTCCGAAACTGGTTCCGATTTTTGTCAGGGTGTTTTCGAGCGCTGCAGTTACTTTAGGGTGCATGCTGCCGAGAATGAACGGGCCCCACGAACCAACATAATCAATGTAGGTGTTGCCGTCGACGTCGGTCATATAGGCGCCCTCTCCTTTCGCCATGAATACCGGTGTGCCGCCGACTGATTTGAAGGCTCGAACCGGTGAGTTTACCCCGCCGGGAATAAACTGTTTCGCTTGCTCGAAAAGTTCTTTTGATCTGGTGAGTTGAGGCATATTTACCAATCCGGTTAAAGATTACAAGAAAACATGATAGGTGATTAACAAACATTCAAGATAGAAATACTCGTGAAGATATGAAACCCTGAATGTCATGAAAAGGGATTTTGGCTGAATGCTTTATTCCGGGCCTGAGAGGATCTGGGAAATGATCTTCCGGTTTTTTGCGGATGGTTTGCGGTCGCTGTGTATTGAGCAATAGTTCTGAAGGATGTCGCAGAGCTGTCTGCTTTCCTCTATGGGGATGTCGAGGTTCTCGACGGAGCGGATATCGATACCGGTGAGCGTTCGCATGAGCAGATAAACCGGAACTGTAAGAAGTTGGCCGGACTGTCCGGAAGTAGTGGAATGTGCCTGCAGCGCAACACCGCCAGGGTCATAGAAAAGGCAGAGTTCGCTAACCGATCCGTCCCGAATCATCGGCATGATGGGCTTGCCGGTAGTGACACAGCGTTCAATGGAGGGTTCAAAACCCATGTCCGAGATCAGCCTGAGCATAAACCATGCAACG
>JAKSCY010000076.1 GCA_022360355.1 Chlorobiales bacterium | reverse complement strand
AGGGTGCTGTAGCGTAAGGGTGACTGGGGAGGGCAGGTGTATTGCGGGGGATTATTTTTCTGTTTTTGATTCGGGGATGGGCGTTGAAGGGGCTTTTTTGGGGCGCCCTCTTTTTTTCTGGGTTTTTGCCTGTTTCGGGTGATTTTCCTCACCATTGTCGAGTTCATCTATGATTTCTTCATCATTGAAATCTGGTGGAGAGACAAGTTCAATATCACTTTCATCGTTGTTTATACGCAAAGAAGGTGTTTTTGAACGGGTTCTTTTTTTGGAGATTTTTTTGTTTTTACCCGACGTTTCAATCAGGGTCATAACTTCATTCAGGGAAGTGAAAATGTAGAGTTGCTTGTCCAGTCCGGAAAGTTTCAGAAGATCTTTGATCTGCTGGCAGAGAGAAACAAAGATCGCCAGTCCTTCAGACTGGTTCGCCTTCCGGTGCGCAAGAAGCAATGAACTGATACCGCATGAATCGATTGCCTTGACAAGGGAAAAATCGATTATCATATTCCTTTTCCCTTTACTCTGCAGGACGTTGTCGATTGATTGACTGAACGTGCGTGCATGGCGAACATCAAAGACGGTCTCTTCGATTTTGAGGATGGTGAAATCTTTGCGTTTTGATACTGAATATTTCATACTACGAGTATCTCTTGAGCCAGTAACAGGGTGTTTGGGACTACCGCTTTTTCCCTTGCATTGTAACTGCGCAGAAGGGTCTCTCTGGTCAAGTCTTTTGAAAGAGCGATGTTACGTTTTGGAATACAAAATGCGAAGTTTCTGCACAAGCGTTTCCAGGTTTTCCCGGTTGCCGGGTGCCGCCAACCACTGAACATTAAGTCTATTTTTGAAAAAAGTCAACTGGCGTTTTGCATAATTTCGCGTGTGCTGCTGGATAAGCTCTATTGCTCTCTGAAGGCTGTGTATACCATCAAAGTATTGAAAAAGCTCTTTATATCCCACGGTTTCCAATGCATTGATTATCCCTCTCGTTTCTGCTGCCCGATACAGCATGTACAGCTGTTGTGCTTCTTCGAGCAGCCCTGAGGCCATCATCTCCTCCGTTCGCTTGTCGATTCTGGTATACAGGACATTTCTCGGCAGTGAAAGGCCGAAAGGAATAAACTTGAAAGGCGGCTGACGGGTTTTTTCAGAGGACTTCAGTTCTGTAACGGTTTTTCCGGTTATGGTGATGATTTCAAGGCTTCTGACAAGGCGTTGGGTTTTCGAGGGATCAAGCGTGGCGGCCTGTTCGGGATCGATGGATTTCAGCCGTTCGTACAGTGCGTTTGCCCCCGCTGCCTTGAGCTCTTCCCTGAGTTTACGTCTTGTTTCATGATCTTTTTGCGGGAGTTCCGAAAAACCGTGAAGAAGCCCCTGGATATAAAGAGTTGAACCTCCGACGACAAGAACGTCATGGCCTTTTTCATGAATGGAACGGATTCGCAGCAATGCATCTGATGTAAAACTACCGGCGTTGTACTCTTCTTCGATCTCTTTTTCGCTGATAAAGTGGTATGGTACCTCGTCGAGCATTTCCCCGGATGGTTTGGCGGTACCTATATCCATACCGCGGTAGACCTGTCGCGAATCGGCCGATATGATTTCAGTGTTTCCGGCCTTTGCTATTGCATGGGCCAGTGCGGTTTTTCCCGAAGCTGTAGGTCCGGTTATCATGATAACCGGCCTGCTCTGTTTCGGATGTTTCGCACTTGTCATTACACTATCCCGAGATGATGCATAACCTTGTATAAGCGTGACAGAGGAAGCCCTACAACGTTATAGTAGCAGCCCTCAATACGCTGAATGAAGCATGATATATAAGGGTCCTGAATGCCGTATGCCCCTGCTTTGTCAAAAGGTTCCTGTGTGTTTATGTAATGCTTTATTTCCTCTCCGGTCATCGGTGAGAATTCAACGCGGGTTATCGCGTAATCTGTTCGGCAGGCTGTCCCATGGAGCAGGGCAAAACCCGTCATGACTTCATGGGTTGTTCCCTGAAGCGTTTCAAGCATTCCGTATGCTTCGTCATATCCTGAAGGTTTTCCCAAAGGCATTTCGCCGAAAACTACGGTGGTATCTGCACCGAGCACTGCGGTGCTACTGGTTGTGTTCGCAGTTGATTTTCGGGCGGCAGCACGTGCTTTTTGTTCCGCGATGTTCATGATATTGTCGGGT
>JAKSCY010000283.1 GCA_022360355.1 Chlorobiales bacterium | reverse complement strand
TCGGCAAAAGCAATGATGTCGTCAATGCCGAGCTGCATATTGACCGGTGATCCGTCAACCATGCGCAGGGTCACGGCCGGATGTTTTGCCTGATGTTCTTCCATTGCCTCCTGCCAGTGGTGATGTATGGCAGGGTCAAGCTGCCCCCACGCCTGTCTTCCCCTGCATTTCGGGAACTTCGAACAGCCGAGCCAGAGCCCTCTCTTTCCGGTTCTCAGATAGAGCGGCGCCCCGCATTTCGGACAGGGAAGGTCGGTTTCGAGCGGTGGGGTTTTGGGCGGCTCGATTTTTCGCTGTTTATCGAGTTTCAGGAGCGTGTTGCATTCCGGATAGTTCGTGCAGGCAAGGAACGGACCAAACCTCCCGTTTCGCAAAACCATTCTTCCATTCTTGCAGCCGGGACATTTGATGCCTGTTTCCGTGGGACGGGTCCGGGATGATGAAAGCGGTTTGATGTTTCTGCATGAAGGATAGCGGGAGCATCCGAGAAACTTGCCGCTGGCAGTCCATTTTACCACCATCTTGCCTTTACCGCATTTGCTGCAGGTTTCGGCATCGCTGTTCTGGGGCAGAAGCGGGTCGTTTTTACGGACGCTCAATGCTGCTTCAAGGGGTTTGTAAAAGCTGTCGAGCACCTCTTCATAATCATCTTCTCCGGCTGCCACCTTGTCAAGCTCGTTTTCCATATAAGCTGTGAACTTGACATTGAAAATGTCGGGAAAGTTTGCCACAAGGATCACAGAAACATCCCTGCCCAGGTCCGTCGGAATGATTTTTTTCTTCTGCAGCTCGACATAGCGCCGGTCCTGGAGGGTCGAAAAAATGCCCGCATAGGTAGACGGTCTGCCGATCCCGTAATTGTCAAGCTCTTTCACAAGACTGGCTTCAGAGTAACGGGCAGGAGGACGGGTGAAACTTTGTTTTTTGTCAAGATTTGCCAGATCCAGCTTTTCATGCACCGACAGCTTCGAGGGGAGCTTGACCATCTGCTCTTTCTCTTCGTCGTCACGGGTGGATTTCCTGGCCTCGTAATCGAGTTCTTTCTGTTCATTGTACACGCTCAGGAATCCGGGGAAGAGTACCTGGCTGCCGTTGGCACGAAAGATAAACTGTTGCTCGTGGTCTGCAACATCGAGGCGGGTCTGCTCTATCTTTGCCGGAGCCATCCGTGAAGCGAGGAACCTTTTCCAGATCAAATCATAGAGTTTGTACTGGTCGGCTGAAAGAAACGCTTTCATGGCATCAGGGGTACGGGAAACCGACGTTGGCCGGATCGCTTCGTGCGCGTCCTGCATTTTTTTGCCTTTTTTGACAGGCTGTCCGCCGCCCGTATAGGCTGTTCCGTAATGCTGTGTGATAAACTGTTCTGCCTGTTCCACCGCTTCTGCACTGACCCTTGTAGAGTCGGTTCTCATATAGGTTATCAGACCGGTTGCGCCTTCAGAGCCCAGTTCAATACCTTCATAAAGCTGCTGGGCGGCACGCATGGTTTTCTTTGAACCGAACCCTAACTGGTTCGATGCCGCCTGTTGCAGGAGCGAGGTTGTAAAAGGCAAAGGCGGTTTGCGCTGCTGAACCTTCGGGGAAATTTCCGTGACGCCATAGATCCTTGAAAGGATAGCAGACGCTGTTTTTTCAGCATCCGCCTGATTGGTGATTTCAGCTTTTTCACCGTCAATTCTGATCAGTTTTGCCGAAAACGTTTCTCCCGAAGCAGTGGTGAAGTCGGCAATAATGGTCCAGTACTCTTTCGGCTGAAACTTTTCAATCTCCGCCTCACGCTCGCAGATAAGTCTCAGCGCAACAGATTGTACCCTGCCGGCGGACAAACCTCTTAAAACCACATTCCAGAGGAACGGGCTTATCTTGTAGCCCACAATTTTATCCAGCCCCTGCCGGGTCTGCTGGGAACGAACCAGCCGGTAATCGATCTGGTGGGGCTGGTCGATTGCCTCCAGAATCGCTTTTCTGGTGATCTCGTTGAACAATACGCGATGGACAGGTTTACGTGTGGCATCAACCTCGTTGGCGATGTGCCAGGCGATAGCCTCCCCCTCGCGGTCGGGGTCTGTGGCTATGAGAATATCGTTTGCTTCTCCAGCCAGCTTTTTCAGTTGCCGGACAACTTTTTCCTTGCCGGCTATAACTTCATAGCGGGGTTCGTAATGGTTGTCGAAATCCAGGCCGATCTCCTTTTTCGGAAGATCCTTGATATGGCCGACAGAAGCGAACACCATGTAATCTTTTCCAAGATATTTGTTGATGGTTTTCGCTTTTGAAGGGGATTCGACAACAATAAGCGTTTTGTCTTTTGCCGACGAAGCTGCTGAAGAAGAGGCCATTGAAAAGCGTTACGGGTGATAAAAAGGTTTCGTTGAACTTTGGAAAAGATAGGGGTTGCGTGCCAAAAAACAAATTTTACCTCGGTTCAGTGCCTGAAATGCAAAAACAGGCTGTGTATCTGTTGAACTCGTTACATCGGGCGGAAAGGAGAGAGAAAGGACGGGTCGACAGGTGGTTCTTCAGGGCAGGTTGTCCGAGGTGTGCTTGAATTTTTTTAGTATAATTTCATTATCCCGATAATCTCCTTCAATGAATAAAATGCTGTTTCCGTGAGTGAGTATTCCTACCGTCTCAGATACCATGTGTTACTTGTTTTGTTGCTGACTATTGTCATGCCCGGCACACTTTCCGCTGCTTCACTTGACAATGCCAGAAAGACCAGACTCTCGATTTATGTTGTTAAAGGTTTCAAGCTGGATTACAAGCAGAAAGTCAGTGCGGTAAAGACGGGGGGGACCGTGTACGTTGATCTCGAGTCAGTGTCGAGAGCCATGCGTCTCCTGAACAAAAGGAATGGCAGTTTACTGGGAATGGCATATGAAGAAGGTGGCAAAACAAGCGTTTGCCGACTCAGGGCAGGTAATAACTTCGTAAGCTTCATGCACGAAAAGTCCGATACGGGCAAGCGTGTCGTTCAACTGCGTTCAGCTCCGGTGCTCCGGAAGGGAAGACTCTGGTTGCCTGCCGGGGATGCGGCGCGTCTTTTTTCTCTCTGGATGGATCGTGAGGTCGTCTATGACAGATCGAAACGAAAAATCGAAGCGTTTTTATGGAGCTCGCGGCCAGGTTCCGGAAGGAGAACGATAGGCCTTGTTGATGAGCGCAAAAGCTACAAAAGCGATCGCGCGGTTCCGACACAGAAGAGCGGGACAGTCATAACAGGACTTGATCTCAAAGAACTTGCAAACGGTGTTATTATACGCGTCAATGCCACCGGTAAAAAGACGCCGATATCCTTTATCAAGCCTGATAAACAGGGGACGGCTTCATTGACATTGCAGAATGCAAAGGGAAATCCCGCCGATATTTCCAGAACGTTCGGCAAGGGTTTAGTCAAACAGGTGCGAGCCATATCGCTTGGAAACGGTGCCATGCAGATCAGCATTGCGCTGAATACCCGGTACTACCGGGTAAAGTCCAGCGAGTGTAAATGGGATTCCAAACGGAACTGCTATGTTGTCTCAATTATGAGCGATGTCGACGTTCAAAAGGTTTACCGCAGGGAAAAACAAAGGAGAATCACGCAGGCGCTCGCAAAGGATCTTCAGAAATGGAAGTTTGACACCATCGTCCTCGATGCAGGGCATGGCGGCAAAGACCCCGGTGCCATAGGGCCGTCGGGAACACGGGAGAAAGATATCGTTCTGAAAATTGTCCGGGATCTTGGTTCGATTATCAGAAGGGAGTGGCCCAATGTAAAGGTTGTCTATACAAGAGTCGATGACCGTTTTATTCCGCTGAAACAACGGGGGAAGATCGCCAATCGCAACAAAGGGAAACTTTTCGTGAGTGTTCACTGTAATGCGGCAAAAAACAGGTCGGCAAGGGGCGCAGAGGTTTACATTCTCGGGCCCCACAAAAACGATGCGGCACTTCGGGTTGCCATGCTTGAAAACGCGGCGATCAAGCAGGAGGAGAACTACAAGGAAAAGTACAAAGGGTTCAGTGATGAGCACACGATTATGAGCAGCCTTGCTCAGAACGCCTTTACACTTCAGTCCAAAGAAGCGGCAAGGCATGTACTCGAAGGGATGGAGAAAAAAACAAAGATCAACGGCAGAGGGGTTCGCCAGGCGGGTTTCATGGTGCTCTGGACTCCTTCAATGCCGAGCCTGCTTGTCGAGGCAGGATACCTGTCCAACCGTGAAGAAGAGAAAATGCTCAGGCGCAGGCAGGTACAGATCAGGATTGCACAAGGCATTTTCAACGGGCTGAAGCAATATCGCGCGAGCTATGAAAAACAGCGTATTGTTTCAGGCTCCAGGGTTCGTTCGGAAGGGTAAGGGTGAATCGGTTGGCCCGGCAAACCGCGAAGAAAAATATAATATTCAGGAACAGGGAACGCTGGAATGCAGGGAAAATGTGGATAATACTACTTGTTGCAGGAACGCTGATTGCTGTGGCGCTTTTCATCCAGAGCCCGCATAACATCTCGAATCTTGCATCCCATCCGAACCCGGTGCAGGGTTATGATGAGGCTGTCAGGCATGCGGGCAAGCTTCGGGAGAACAGCCAGCAGAACATGAATCCGCTTTGCCGGTTGCAACTGATGACCCATGGCAGAAAGACCGGCCGTGCCGTTATTCTGGTTCATGGGTATACGACCTGTCCGCAGCAGTTTCACGAGCTGGGAGAACGTTTGCATGAGTATGGCTGTAACGTTCTTATTGCCCCTCTTCCGCATCATGGTCTGGCTGACCGAATGACAGAGGCGCATTCCCTGCTCAAGGCTGAGGAGCTTGCGGCTTATGCTGATACGGTTGTGGATATTGCTCAGGGGTTGGGAGAAGAAGTCATCATGATGGGGATTTCCGCCGGAGGAGTCACCACCGCCTGGGCGGCGCAGCAGCGGGACGATATCGATCTTGCGGTCATCATTTCACCGGCATTCGGGTTTAAACAGATTCCCACCTTTTTGACGGCTGCTGTCATGAATATTTTTACAGTTATGCCGGACAAGTTTACCTGGTGGAACCCGGATCTTCAGGCCGATGCCCCTCCGTCATACGCTTATCCCCGCTACTCCCGTCGTGCACTGGCCCAGATTCTCCGGCTCGGATTTGCCGTGCAGCAGGATATACAGCGTAAGCCAGCAGGGGCAAAAAAGATCGTGGTGGTGTTCAACCCGAACGACAACGAGATCAACAATGAGCTGACGCGGGATATCGTGAAACGCTGGCAGTCACACGACGCCAACATCACTACGTACGAGTTCGACGCTCCCCTGAAACTCGGCCACGACATCATCGACCCCGGCCACCCTGGCCAGAAGGTCGATATTGTTTATCCGAAGCTTGTCGAGCTGATGGGAATGTAAGGTAATTCACGCTCTGCATTAGCTGGTTTTCCCCCTGTTGTATTAGGGGACGCCTTATAACAAAACAGATGTTCGAACCCTACCATGTGTGTCCGTTGATGCACTTGTGGTCGGACGAATGTCCCAGGCTGTAGACGCAATCCGTTAAACAAATGCCACAAAATGCTGTGCAGTTTTCTGCATGGTAGGTGTGGTCATGGGTGCACTCACAGATACACGTGCCGGTAGATGCGGTATCGGGAGTTTTCCGTTGCTCTTGTCCATCTGCTGTTTGGGGACTGCTTGACATGGCTTCCTGTTTCATGGTGGTCTCCAAAAATCAACCTTCTTTGTTGGACATTTGCTCTATGCAAGTGTGGCGTTTCTGTTCTGAACAATGTATTGCAGATGCTGGTGGTTCGTTCCGCAGCACCCGCCCAACATCTTTATCCCGAACTTTTTATTCAACTCGATCATCCGATTGCCCCAGTCAGCTACGTCGTTAGCCTGAAGCGTTCCGGCGCCATCCAGGAGCGAGTGGTCGAAAGACGAGGCGTTAGCCTGATAGCCGATGAGCCGCGAAAGCACCGGTTCGGGTTGTTTATCAGCGTTGAGAAACGATGGATAAGCGCAATTAATCATGTAGCCGAGGGGCGGCCTGCTGCACACAGCGTCGATTTCCTGAAAAGAGCGTTCAAGCGAGGTTCCGTCGAGAATGGTGCCCTTTTTGTTTATGACAAAGCTGATAATGTAGGGGACACCGGTTTCCGCCATGGCAAGAGCTATACCGGTGGCCTCATGGACGGCAGGTAGTGTTGCAGCCAAAAGAAAATCCACACCGGCAACGGCAAGCTGGTTGATCTGCCATGAATGAAATGTTTTTGCATCGAGTATTGAAAGCCCTTCGTCAGGTTTGTAGCAGTCGTTTTTACAGCCGATAAGACCACCGATAAAAATATTGTCCGACCAGGCTCCCCATGTTTTCCTGATATGCTTCAGAAATTGTACGGCATCGCCGTTCAAATCATTGGTGATACGGGCTGTTGCAATCCGTTCCTGATTAGCACGCCAGGTTGGCGTGCAGATGATCATGGGGATATCGTGATTCCGGGCAATGCCGATGTAGCGTTGGTAAAGGTCACACAATGCCTTTTTTCCGTGCTCGTCATACATCAACAGTCCATTTTCAAGCTGGGGATGCAGGGTTACTTCCCCGGACCGCCGTAACAATTCGATGACCGACACCTCCATTACTATAAAATCGTGATCATCGAGAGTCTTTTGTATATCCATAGGGGTGCCCTTATGTTTCTGCTGCACAATAAATTATGGAATCGTTTTTTTGTAACCCAATACGGGCGGGTTTAATAATTTTTTCCGATTTGCAAACTTGTCAACTTGATTGTAAATTCGGGTTGACAATCAGGAGCGTCCGTTGTGGCGCTTTTTGTTTTAGTACCGAAAGTAATGAATCAACTGACAGCAAAAATCCTCAATCGACTCCGGGCATCGGACGGCTTTTTGTCGGGCGGCGAGTTGTGCCGTGAGTTCGGTATGACGAGAAGCGCAGTGTGGAAGCACATTTCGCGGCTTCGGGAGAAAGGCTACACCATAGAGGCGGTGTCGGGCAGAGGGTACAGATTGGAGAGTACTCCCGGTATACCGGTTTCGGAAGAGGTTTTGCCGTTGCTTACTACAGACCGTTTCGGCAGGAAGCTGATGTTTCACGAGGAAGCCGATTCAACGAACTTGCGTGCGAAGATCCTTGCGCGTCAGGGGGCCACGGAAGGGAGCGTTATTGTGGCTGACTCTCAATCCGGGGGCCGCGGCAGAATGGGCAGGGAGTGGGTTTCGCCGCCGGGAGCGAATCTTTATTTCTCGGTTATTCTGCGTCCCTCTGTTCCGCCGGTACGGTTTCCCCAGATACCGCTTCTTGCTGCGGCAGCGATTCACCAGGCTCTGGATGCTGCAGTGGAAGGGGTATCACCGATGATCAAATGGCCCAATGATATTCTGATTCAAGGGCGGAAAGTTTGCGGCATCCTCTGCGAAATGGAGTCCGAGCCTGATATGACGCATTTTGTTATTGCGGGAATCGGGATCAATGTCAATCTGCGGGATATTCCGCAAGAAATCGAGGAGATCGCAACATCCCTGTTGCTTGAATCAGGCATCGAATATTCCCGGCCCGGTATCCTTGGGGCCATACTTAACCGTTTCGAGCCTCTGTACGAGGAGTGGCTGGAAGCTGAAGACCTTCATGCTGTTCTTGACTATCTGGAGCAGCATGCATGGCTGAAAGACCGGGAGGTAAAGGTTGAGCATTATGGCGGCAGTCTTGCAGGGCGTGTCAGGGGGATAGGCAGAACGGGCGAACTGCTGCTTGAATCAACGGACGGGAAGGTACACGCGGTTTCTTCCGGCGAGGCTCGTCTGTGCAAGGGGACTCGGCGATAACGTTTCCATAATGTAATTATGATACTGGTATGGCGGTAACTATACACGAATCGGTAAGGAAAGCATACAGTGTTCTGGAGACAGGTGAGCCGCTTCCTTTTGAGGTTGCAGTTGAGCTTGCAGGTCTTCGCGGAGAGGATGTTCCTGATCTTCTGTCGCTTGCAAACAAGGTGAAGAACCGCCATGCTGTTGTGCCGGAGGGTGATCTGCACAGTTGCTCCATCATCAATGCCAAGTCCGGTGTCTGTGCCGAGAACTGCCGGTTTTGCGCCCAGTCTCTGCATAACAGTGCCGATGTGGAGCAATACTCGCTGCTCGATCCTGAGCATATTCTGAAATCAGCGGGTGAAATCCATGATGAGGGTATCAGGCACTTCGGGGTGGTGACCAGCGGCTACGGTTACAGGAAGGTCAATCCGGAGTTTCTGAAAATTGTGGATATCATCGATCTCCTGCAGCAGGAATATCCTGGGCTGAATGTTTGTGCATCCCTCGGTGTTCTCGGCGAAGAGCCGGTTCGGATGCTTGCGGAGCATAACGTTGCGCACTACAATATCAATATTCAGGTTGCTCCGCATCGCTATGATGACCTTATTGCCGACAGTCATTCTCTGGATGACCGCATCGAGACCATCCGGCTGCTCGGAAAATACGGTATTCCTGTTTGCTGCGGCGGGATACTTGGGGTCGGTGAAACGATGCGTGAGCGCGTCGATTTCATCTACGCGCTGCAGAAGCTTGATATTACGGTTATTCCCCTCAACGTGCTTGTGCCTGTTGACGGAACTCCCCTGCAAGGAGCAGAAGCCCCGGCGATTACGGACATTGTGAAAACCTTCGCTTTATGTCGTCTGGCTCACCCCCGAAAAATCATCAAGTTCGCCGCCGGAAGGGAAACCGTGATGAAGGACTTCCAGGGGCTGCTGATGCTCGCCGGGGCGAACGGGTTGCTTACCGGCGGTTACCTGACAACGAGGGGCAGGGCGATCGGTGATGACCGGCTGTTCATGCAGCAGCTTGACGGTTTTGCAGAGGTATCGCGGTCATGAGTCTGAGAGAGAGTATACAGAAGGAACTCGATGTTCTCAGGGCGGGGGAATGTTTCAGGGTGTTGCCGGAAACGGGGGAACGTTCGGGATGCTCGATCGGGTCGGGAGGCAGGCGGCTTTTGAACCTTTCTTCGAACGACTACCTCGGCATAGGTGATGACGAGCAGTTGAGGCGGGAGTACCTTCTTGCTTTCAATCCTGAACGTAACGCTGAGCGGTACAGTTTGACCAGCTCATCTTCCCGTCTGCTTACCGGGAATCACCGGCTCTATGATGAACTTGAGGACGGTCTCGCTGCATGGTACGGCAGGGAAGCCGCTCTGGTGTTCAACAGCGGCTACCATGCAAATATCGGCATTCTTCCTGCCTTGGCGACTCGGCACGACCTTATCCTCTGCGACAAGCTGAACCATGCAAGCATTATCGACGGGTGCAGGGTTGCCGATGCGGATTTCAAACGTTTCAGGCATCTTGATTACGATCATCTCGAAGCGTTGCTGGAAGAAAGCTGCCAAAAATACCGGCAGGTGTTTATCGTGACCGAGTCGGTTTTCAGCATGGATGGTGACCTGGCCGACCTGCAAAAACTATGCGATCTGCGTGAGCGCTACGGGGGTTTCCTGATCGTTGACGAGGCGCACGGGGCCGGGACATTCGGTGATGCGGGGTTGGGGCTGTGCGAGGCATCGGGGCTCACGGATTCCATCGATATTATCGTAGGGACGTTCGGCAAGGCTTTTGCTTCCGCCGGTGCCTACGGGATCATGGACGGTATGATCCGTGACTACCTCGTCAATACCATGCGTTCCCTGATTTTTACAACCGCTCTGCCGCCGGTGATTCTCGGCTGGAGCCTGCAG